>NZ_JBHTSA010000053.1:0-57304 GCF_042795405.1 Streptomyces sp. NPDC056480
GGGCACACGGGGACGGCTCCGACGGCCTGTCGCGTCAGCGGCGCTTGCCGCCGCCCTCGCCCAGCAGCCCCGCCTTGCGGAGGGCGTCGGCCATCGCGCTGTTCGCGGGCGCGGGAGCGGACGACCGGTCCCGGCCGCCCCGCTCGGACTGCCCGCCGCGACCGCCCTGGCCACCCTGGCCGCCCTGGGCGTTCCGGCCGCCGCGGTCGCCCTGACCGCCGCGGTCCGCGCGCTCGGCCCGGCGGCCGCCGCCACCGCCGCCGCCCTGCCGCTGCTGCGGCGGCCGGCCGGAGCGCTCGCCGCGCTCGCCGCGCTCACGCTTGGGCGCCCCCTCCGGGGCCTCGGCGCCGGACGGGTCGTCGAGCCGCAGCGTCAGCGAGATCCGCTTGCGCGGGATGTCGATGTCGAGGACCTTCACCTTGACCACGTCGCCGGGCTTCACCACGTCGCGCGGGTCCTTGACGAAGGTCTTCGACATCGCGGAGACGTGCACCAGACCGTCCTGGTGCACACCGATGTCCACGAACGCCCCGAAGGCGGCCACATTGGTGACGACGCCCTCGAGGACCATCCCGGACGCCAGGTCGCCGATCTTCTCGACGCCCTCGGCGAAGGTCGCGGTCCGGAACGCCGGTCGCGGGTCGCGGCCCGGCTTCTCCAGCTCGCGCAGGATGTCCGTCACGGTCGGCAGACCGAAGGTCTCGTCCACGAAGTCGTCGGCCCGCAGCGAGCGCAGCGCCCCGGTGTCGCCGATGAGCGCGGCGACCTCGCCGCCCGTCGCCTTCACCATCCGGCGCACCACCGGATACGCCTCCGGGTGCACCGAGGAGGAGTCGAGCGGGTCGTCGCCGCCCCGGATGCGCAGGAAGCCCGCGCACTGCTCGTAGGCCTTCGGACCCAGCCGGGCCACGTCCTTGAGCGCCCGGCGGGAGCGGAACGGGCCGTTGGCGTCCCGGTGCGCGACGATGTTCTCCGCGAGGCCCGAGCTGATCCCAGAGACCCGCGAAAGAAGCGGCGTGGAGGCGGTGTTGACGTCGACACCGACACCGTTCACACAGTCCTCCACGACCGCGTCGAGCGAGCGGGAGAGCTTCACCTCGGCCAGGTCGTGCTGGTACTGGCCGACGCCGATGGACTTCGGGTCGATCTTCACCAGCTCCGCGAGCGGGTCCTGGAGACGGCGGGCGATGGAGACCGCGCCGCGCAACGACACGTCGAGGCCCGGGAGTTCCTGCGAGGCGAAGGCGGAGGCCGAGTAGACCGAGGCGCCGGCCTCGGAGACCATCACCTTGGTCAGCTTCAACTCGGGATGCTTGGCGAGGAGTTCGGCCGCCAGCTTGTCGGTCTCGCGGGAGGCCGTGCCGTTGCCGATCGCGACGAGCTCGACCGCGTGCTCCTTCGCGAGCCGCGCCAGCCTGTCCAGCGCCTGGTCCCACTTGTTGGCGGGCACGTGCGGGTAGATCGTGTCGGTGGCGACGACCTTGCCGGTCGCGTCGACCACGGCGACCTTCACGCCGGTCCGGAAGCCGGGGTCGAGGCCGAGTGTCGCCCGGGTGCCGGCCGGCGCGGCGAGCAGCAGGTCGCGCAGGTTCGCCGCGAAGACCCGGACCGCCTCGTCCTCGGCGGCCGTCCGCAGCCGCAGCCGCAGATCGATCCCGAGGTGCACGAGGATACGGGTCCGCCAGGCCCAACGGACCGTGTCCTGAAGCCACTTGTCCCCGGGGCGACCCCGGTCGGCGACGCCGAAGCGATGCGCGACGATCCCCTCGTACGAGGAGGGGCCGGGGAGCTCGGAGGGCTCCTCCGGCTCCAGGTCGAGGCTGAGCACGTCCTCCTTCTCGCCGCGCAGCATGGCGAGCACCCGGTGCGAGGGCAGGGCCGTGAAGGGCTCGGTGAAGTCGAAGTAGTCGGCGAACTTCGCCCCCGCCTCCTCCTGTCCCTCGCGCACCTTCGCGACCAGCCGGCCGCGGCCCCACATGCGCTCGCGCAGCTCGCCGATGAGGTCGGCGTCCTCGGAGAACGTCTCGGCGAGGACCGCCCGCGCGCCCTCCAGGGCCGCGGCGGCGTCGGCGACGCCCTTGTCGGGGTCCACGAAGGCCGCGGCGGCGGCCGCCGGCTCCACGGACGGGTCGGCGAGCAGCCCCTCCGCCAGCGGCCCCAGACCGGCCTCACGGGCGATCTGGGCCTTGGTGCGGCGCTTCGGCTTGAAGGGCAGGTAGATGTCCTCCAGGCGCGCCTTGGTGTCGGCCGCCCGGATGCGGGCCTCGAGCTCCTCCGTCAGCTTGCCCTGCTCGCGTACCGAGTCGAGGATCGCCGACCGGCGGTCCTCCAGCTCGCGCAGATAGCGCAGCCGCTCCTCCAGGGTGCGGAGCTGCGCGTCGTCGAGCATCTCCGTCGCTTCCTTGCGGTAGCGGGCGATGAACGGCACGGTCGAACCGCCGTCGAGCAGCTCGACGGCTGCCTTCACCTGTCGCTCGCGTACGCCGAGTTCCTCGGCGATCCTTGCTTCGATGGACGTCGTCACGGTGTCCCGACTCGCCTTCTCGTGCCTCAAGCTTGCGAGTGCATTGTGCCGGGTCGGTCACCCGTACGCGGTAACCGACCCTTCCCGCGCGCGTCCCGGGCGCCTCCGGGCGCCCCGCGGTCAGTCCTTGCCGACGAGATCCGCCGGGAAGGCGCCCGCGACGGCGGCCGTGACCAGGAAGCCGCGCCCCAGCTCGGTGAGCCGCTCGACCCCGGCCGCGCCGAGGTGCTCGTACGGCGCGGCGTCGAGCCGGTCGGTGTGCCCCTCCAGCTCGTCGCGGAGGGCCGTACCCGCCTCGGTCAGCTCGCCCTCGGCGTCGAGCAGCCCGCGTCCGCGCAGCCGCTCCGCCGCGGCCTCCCAGTCGGCGCGCCGCCAGCCGCGGGAGCCGAGCACCCAGCGCGGGGCCATGCCCTTGCCGGTGGCGGTGTGGGAGACCAGGGCCTCGACGGGGTCCAGCCCGGCCGAGAGCAGGGCCGCGAGGTGTCCGTCGCCCCGGTGCTCGCGCAGCAGGGTGGCGGCGTGCCAGTAGGCGAGGTGGGGCTCCTCGGGCACCGGCAGGTCCGCGTGGGCCGAGTAGAGCGGCCGGGCGTGCCGGGTGCAGGCCTCGGTGGCGCGCAGCGCGAGCTCCGCCGCCTCGGCCATCTCCGCGGAGGCGACCGTGTCCTCGCCGAGCAGCCGGCGCAGGGTGGCGTCGGCGGTGCGCAGCCGCGCGTCCAGGACCTGGGCGGGCGAGGCGGTCTCCCAGACGGCCGGGAGGTGCCGGGCGAGCAGCTCGTGGTTGTAGTTGTAGAAGGTGGCGGCGACCGTGCCGGGGCCCACCGCGCCGAGGGCGGCGCTGCGCGACGCGAGCCGCATCGCGCTCTGGTCGGTGAAGCCGAGGGCCCCGAACTCACGGTCCATGTCGGGCGAGAAGTAGAGCGTGGAGTGCAGCGGGTTGAGGGCGTTGTGGCAGCGGCGTCCCGCGCGGGGCGGGAGAGCGGTCGTCGTCATGCCCGAAGGTTACCGACTGGTCGGTACGACAGGAACCTTCGGGACGGCCCCCGGGACCGTTCCGGGGCCGGGGGCCGCTCCCGGAGCCGGTCCCCGGACCGTCCCCGGTCTCGTGCCCCGCCCCGCGATGGCAGAAAAGGTGGGATCGGCGTCATTGCGGCCGTCCCGGGCGCCTCCCAGGATGGAGACATGACGCAGCGACCCGTTCTCGTCGTCCTCTTCGACGGCGTGCAGAGCCTCGACGTCACCGGCCCCTACGAGGTCTTCGCCGGTGCCGGCCGGGCCTCCGGCGATCCGGACGCGTACACGATCCGCACCGCCTCCCTGGACGGCGGGCCCGTCCGCACCCACAGCGGACTGCGTCTGCTCCCCGACACCACCCTCGCCGGCGCGGTCGCCGACGGCGCACCGCACACCCTCGTCGTCCCCGGCGGCGAGGGCACCCGGCAGCCCGATCCGGCGCTGATCGACTGGCTCCGCACCCACGCCCCCGACGCCGGGCGGCTGGTCTCCGTCTGCACGGGGGCGCTGCTCCTCGCCGAGGCGGGCCTCCTCGACGGACACCGGGCGACCACCCACTGGGTGGCCTGCGACCACATGGCCCGCCGCTACCCCGAGGTCGAGGTGGACCCCGACCCCATCTTCGTCCGGGACGGACGGCTCTCCACCTCCGCCGGGGTCACCGCCGGCATCGACCTGTCCCTCGCCCTGGTGGAGGAGGACCTCGGCAGGGACGTCGCCCTCACCGTCGCCCGCCACCTGGTCGTCTTTCTGCGCCGCCCCGGCAACCAGGCCCAGTTCAGCGTCCAGCTCGCCGCCCAGACCGCCCGCCGGGAGCCGCTGCGCGACCTCCAGCAGTGGATCGCCGAGCACCCCGACGGCGATCTCTCCGTGGAGTCCCTCGCCGCCCGTGCCCGGCTCTCGCCCCGCCACTTCGCCCGGGCCTTCCAGGCCGAGACGGGCACGACCCCCGGCCGTTACGTCGACCGGGTACGGCTCGAACACGCCCGCCGCCTCCTGGAGGAGACCTCCCGCGGCGTCGAGGAGGTCGCCCGCGCCTCGGGCTACGGCACCCCCGAGGCGATGCGCCGCGCCTTCGCCAGGACCCTCGGCACCGCGCCCGCCGACTACCGCCGCCGCTTCCACTCGCCCGCCAACTGAAAGGCAGCAGCATGCAGATCGCCGTCCTGCTCTACCGGGGCTTCACCACGCTCGACGCCGTCGGCCCGTACGAGCTCCTCGCCCGCATCCCCGGGGCCGAGACCGTCTTCGTCGCCAAGGAGAGCGGTCCCGTCCGCAACGACCAGGGCAGCCTCGCCCTCGTCGCCGACAAGACCCTCGCGGAGGTCCCGCGCCCCGACATCGTTCTCGTGCCCGGCGGCCCCGACTCGCGCGGTGCCATGGACGACCCGGAGATCCAGGCCTGGCTCCGTACCGCCGACGAGACCAGCACCTGGACGACCTCGGTCTGCACCGGCTCCCTGATCCTGGCCGCGGCCGGCGTCCTCGACGGCCGCCGCGCCACCACCCACTGGCTCGCCTTCGACGAACTCAGGGAGCTGGGCGTCGAGCCCACCGGCGAGCGGGTCGTCTTCGACGGCAAGTACGTCACCGCCGCCGGGGTCTCCTCGGGCATCGACATGGCGCTGCACCTGATCGGCCGGATCGCCGGGGACGAGGCCGCCCAGACCATCCAGCTGCTCACCGAGTACGACCCGCAGCCGCCGTACGACGCGGGCTCGCCGGAGAAGGCCCCGGCCGAGATCGTCGCGCGGTGGCGGAACGTGAAGCCGGAGGAGCTTCCCCAGGGGCGCTGAGCGAGGGCCCGCCGGCCCTCAGCTCCCGTACGTGAAGCGGGGCGCCCGGCGCTCGAGGAAGGCGGCGACCCCCTCCGCGGTGTCGCCGCTGCCGCGCGCCTGCTCCGCCCAGTGGGCGTCCCGGTCCAGGCGTCCGTCGGCGAACTCCTTGGCCGCCGCCTGGGTCAGCAGCGAGCGCGAGGCGAGGACCCGGGTGAACTCGGCGACCCGCTTGTCCAGCTCGCCCACCGGGTGCAGCTCGTCCACGAACCCGGTCCGCAGGGCCCGCTCCGCCTCGATCAACTCACCTGAGAACAGCAGGTACTTGGCCGTCGAGGGGCCGACCAGGGCGGTGAGTCGCCGGGTCGAGGAGGACGGGTAGACGATGCCGAGCTTCGACGGGGTGATCCCGAAGCGGGCGCCCTCCTCGGCGAACCGCAGGTCACAGGCGGCGGCGAGCTGGCTGCCGCCGCCGACGCAGAAGCCCCGGACGGCCGCCAGGGTCGGCCGGGGGAACGCGGCGAGCGCCTCCTCGGCCCGTACCGCGAGTGTCTGCTGCTCGTCCCCGGGCTCCCGGAGCGCCGAGATGTCGGCCCCGGCGCAGAAGGTGCCGCCCTCACCGGTCAGGACCAGCACCCGGACGGCGGGATCGGCCGCGAGCCGGTCCAGTACACCGGGCAGCGCCCGCCACATGCCGGCGCTCATCGCGTTGCGCTTGGCGGGGTTGGCGATGACGACGGTGGCGACGCCGTCCGTGACGCTGTCCTTCAGCTGCGGCTCCATGGGCCGGATGCTATCCGCCGTACCCGAACGTACGATCAGGAAGGGGTCGTCCCGAGGAGGCACCGCATGGCCAAGGACGCCCAGGAGCCGGACGTGGTCCCGGCCCCGGTCCATGAGATGGCACGCGAAGGGAAGCGGCTCAACCGGAGCTTCAGCTGGCTGGCCGTGCTCGGCGTCCTGCTCGTGCTCGGCGGTCTCGTCGGTCTGGTCTACACCGGCCTCGCCACCCTGACCTCGATGCTGCTCTTCGGCTGGCTGCTGCTGATCGGTGGGGTCGTCGGGCTCCTCCAGGCGATCCAGTCGCGCGGCACCAGCTACTTCTGGCTCGCCGTGGTGGTGGCAGCCCTCAACATCGCGGCCGGTGTCGTGGTGATCCGTCACCCGGAGGGCTCGGCCGAGGCGCTGACGATGTTCGCCGCCCTGCTCTTCCTCACCGGCGGTCTCTTCCGGCTGGTCGGCAGCGTCGTGGTGCGCGGGCCGCAGTTCGGCTGGACGCTGCTCCAGGGGGCCTTCGGACTGCTGCTCGGTCTGCTCGTCCTGTTCGACTGGCCGGACAGCAGCCGGTACGTTCTCGGGGTCTTCTTCTCGCTCGCGCTGCTCTTCGACGGCCTCGGCCTGATCGCCATCGGAGTGGGCGGTCGGCGGATCGTCAGTATGGTGACGCCGACGCCCGTGTCCAGCGCGCCCCCGGAGCAGTCAGAAACCGTGCCTGATCAGTCGAACAACTGACATCGGCATACTCACCCGATCGGAAAGCGGCCGATAAGTGTCGACTTCTGGTCAGTAGGCCGGTCCGCCTGCGCGCATTGCCAAGACTCGATCCGTGGCGAGAATCGAGCACGAGGGTGGGAACCGTACCGTGGAGAACCACGGCGGTGGCCCCGCCCGGCAACCGTCCTACGAAGGAGTCTGGCGCTTCACCGCTGCCGCGGTCGACGTCTCCGTCCCGCAGGCCCGGCACGCCGTACGCGACCTGCTGGTCCGCCAGGGCGTTCCCGTCCATGAGGAGATCATGGACGGCCTGCTGCTGATCGTCTCCGAGCTGGTGACCAACGCCGTGCGGCACGCGGCGCTGCTGTCCCCGGAGATAGCGGTCGAGGTGGCCATCGGGCCCGAGTGGATCAGGGTGTCCGTCGAGGACAACCACCCGTACCGCCCCAAGGCCCTCGAGGCCGACTACGGGCAGACGGGTGGCCGCGGACTGCTCCTGGTCCGCGAGATCGCCCAGGAGTCCGGCGGTGCGTGCGACGTCGAGCACACCGCGAGCGGCGGCAAGATCATCTGGGCGGCGCTGCCCCTGGCCCCGATGGCACCGGGGCCGGGAGCGGCGATCCACCAGCCGGTCGTCACCAGCCCCCGGACGGACCCGTCAGTTCCCTGACCGCCGGACGCGCCGCGTCGAGCACCGTCATGAACCAGGCGGAGAAGGGCGCGGCGGCATGACGCTCGGCCAGCTCGGCGGCGGTGACGAAGACGGTGTCCTCGATCTCCTCCGGATCCGGCTGCGGCGTGGCCTGGACCAGGCCGACGAAGAGGTGGTTGAACTCCTGCTCCACCAGGCCGGAGGCCGGGTCCGGGTGGTTGTAGCGGACGGTGCCGGCCTCCGCGAGCAGCGTGGGCGAGACGCCGAGCTCCTCGAAGGTCCGCCGGGCGGCGGCGGCGAACGGCGCCTCGCCCGGGTACGGGTGGCCGCAGCAGGTGTTCGACCAGACGCCGGGGGAGTGGTACTTGCCGAGCGCCCGCCGCTGGAGCAGCAGCCGGCCCGACTCGTCGAACAGGAAGACGGAGAAGGCGCGGTGCAGCAGCCCGGGCGCCTGGTGGGCGGCGAGCTTCTCCGCCGTGCCGATGGTCGTCCCGTCCTCGTCGACCAGTTCGAGCATGATCGGCGCCGGGGCCTCGGACGGCTGGACACCGTTCGACATGATCTCCGGCATCTCCGGCGAGATCTGAGCCGCGGTGGCTGGTGTGGTCGGCATACCCATCCTTCGCTTCGGTCCTCGCCCCGGTGGGGCCACCTCAGTCTGCCGTACAAAAGCGGCTTGTCCGTACTTCGGCGGCCGGACGTGGCCGCTCCCACCGCACCGGAGTACAACCGGCGCGGCGGGAGCGGAGCGACGGCGAGGGGCGACTAGACCCCGAAAGCCGCCGGATAGGCGATCGTGCCGGGCGGCACGGGCACGGACTCGTCGAGGACGAGCGCCATCATGGCCTCGTCCGGAACCTCGAAACCTGGCTTGATTCCATACTCGGACGCCCGTACGAACCCGAACTTCGGGTAGTACTCCGGGTGCCCCAGGACGAGTACGAGCCGCTCGCCCCGCAGCCGCGCCGCGTCGAGCACCGCCCGGACGACGGCCTGTCCGGCCCCCGTCCGCTGGTACGCGGGCGCCACGGCGACCGGAGCGAGCGCCGTCGCGGGGGCGCCGTCCACCAGGCAGCGGGTGATCAGGGCGTGCGCCGCGATCGAGCCGTCCGGGGCCTCGGCCACGTACGACAGGCCGGGGAGCCAGGCGTCCGGGTCCCGCCGGAGCGCGTCCACCAGCTCGGCCTCCGCCTCCGAGCCGAAGGCGGCCGCCACGAGCGGGCGGACCACCGAGGCCTCCTCGGCGGTCTCGGGACGGGTGCGCCAGCGCGGATCCGCAGGCCGCAGGACGAATCCCGCGTACCCGTACTCGGAGCCGTGCTCGCGCCGCATCGCGATCTCGGCGCGGGCCCCCGCCACCGCCTCGGCCATACCGGGCAGGGTGGTGTCCGCCGCGTCGGCGTGCGCGGCGAGCGGACCGTAGTACTCGGCCCAGTCGCCCTCGGGCTGGAGGACGGTCCCCAGGACGTGATGGCCGGCCTCGACCGCTGCCGCCGAGAGCTCGGCGACGGTACGGAGCGGGTAGTGCTCCTCCCAGAAGGCGCGGGCCGCCGGGCCGGGCTCCCCGGTGGTCCAGACGCACTCGGTGAGCACCAGGGTGCCTCCGGGCGCGAGCAGCCTGCGCCACTCGGCGAGCGCCCGGTCGAAGCCCAGGACGTAGGCCGAGCTCTCGGCCCAGACCAGGTCGAAGGAGCCGTCAGGGAACGGCAGCGCGCCCATGTCGGCGCGGTGGGTGTGGATCGAGCCGTCGAGCCCGCGGTCGGCGGCGGACCCCCGCAGTTCCGCCAGGAACGGTTCGTGGAGATCGACGGCGGTCACCTCGGCGCCCGCCTCGGCCGCCAGGAGCAGCGCGGAGCGGCCGGGGCCGCAGCCCAGGTCGAGCACACGCGGACGCTCCGGCAGCGGGCCGGTGAGCGCGAGGAGCCGACGCGTGGTGGCGTCGGAGCCGGGACCCTGCCGCGGAAGACCGTGGTGCAGGGCGAAGAAGGAGTCGTGCGAAGCGTTGTCGGACAACGTGGGAAACCCTTTGTGAGAGGGTCCCGGCCGACGACGTGACGGACCGGTGGGAACCGGGATCAGGTCAGCCGGAGACCCGGAAGCTGAGGAAGGACCGGGTGCTGCCGCTCGGGACAGCCTCCATCGCGACGGTCATCAACCTCAGCTCCTCTCTCCACACGTCGGTACGAAAAGACTAACAGCCGGCCCGGTTCTCACAGGCAGAGTCTCGCCTCGTGCTCCGCGTGCCCCACCGGCTCCAGCTGGAAGGTGCAGTGCTCCACGTCGAAGTGCGAGCCCAGGCACCCCTGGAGGGAGTGCAGCATCTTCTCGTGCCCGACGGAGTCGAGCGCGTCCTGGTCGACGACCACGTGCGCCGAGAGCACCGGCATCCCCGAGGTGATCGTCCAGGCGTGCAGGTCGTGGACGTCCTCGACGCCCGGCAGGGCCAGGATGTGGGCCCGTACCTCCATCATGTCGACGCCCTTGGGGGCGGCCTCCAGGAGGACGTCGAGCGTCTCGCGCAGCAGCTTGACCGTACGGGGGACGATCATCAGGCCGATCAGGATCGAGGCGATCGGGTCGGCGTACTGCCAGCCCGTGACGAGGATGATGCCGGCGGCGACGATCACGGTGACCGAGCCCAGCGCGTCCGCGAGCACCTCCAGATACGCCCCGCGCACATTGAGGCTGTCCTTCTGGCCCCGCATGAGCAGCGACAGCGAGATCACGTTGGCGATCAGACCGACCGTCGCGACCGCGATCGCCAGACCGCCCTTGGTCTCGGCCGGCTCGAAGAACCGCTGGATCGCCTCGTACAGCACGTAACCGCCGACGCCGAGGAGCAGCAGACAGTTGGCGAGCGCCGCGAGGATCTCCGCCCGGGCGAACCCGAAGGTGCGGTTCCCCGAGGGGGGCCGGTTGGCGAAGTGGATCGCGAGCAGCGCCATCGCGAGGCCGACCGCGTCGGTCGCCATGTGCGCCGCGTCGGCGATCAGGGCGAGCGAGTCGGAGAGGACGCCGCCGATGATTTCGATCACCATCACGGAGAGCGTGATGCCGAGCGCGATGCGCAACCGGTTCTTGTACGCGGCCCCGGCCGTGCCCGTCGGCGCAGCGCCGCCGTGACTGTGCCCGTGGTCGTGTCCAGCCCCCATGAGATGGCCTCCAGATCGTCGGTTCGCAGGTGCCCCGAGTCGCAAGTCAACTACGGGTGGGGGGTATGTGCAACACGGCACTGAACACCGTTGTCATATGCTCTGACCTGCGGCGATACATTCCGGACCGGACGTGGCGGGAAGGTGTCGCCGGGACCCGCGCCGGGGCGTCGGCCGCGGTCCGCACCGAAGGCCGCGGCCGTCGTTTTGTGGGGCGGGCCGCCGATCACCCATGATGATCTCCACGGGGCCACGCGCACGCGTGCGGACACGGGTGGGACCGGGGGAGTCCGGCCCGCAAAGCCTCGGTGAACTCGGCCTCCGATTCATCCGATAGCCTCAGCCGACGTGTCGCCGCCCCGTGCCGGGCCGCACCGCCGCGCCCGGGGCCGCCATGGGTCCCGCCGGCCCCTCCGTCAGCTCCAAGGAGTGAGTTCGTCTGTCGACCGCCATCCTCACCGGCCCGCCGGCACCCGGATCCTCGCTCGACGGAGATCTGCGGTCGCTCGGATTCGACGTCCGGACCGCAGCCGGCCCCGAGGAGACCGGGGCGCTGCTCGCCGCGGTCCCCGCGGGTGAGCGCGTCGCGCTCGTCGACCCCCGGTTCGTCGGCCATGTGCACGCGCTGCGCCTCGCCCTCACCGACCCCCGGTTCCCGGCCGCCGCCGCACCCGGCGCGCTCACCGTGCAGAACGGGGCCCGCCCCGCGCTCGTCCGCGCCCTGACCGCCGCCGCGGCCCCCGGCACCGGAGGCGACGACCTGACCGGGACGCTCGCCGACGCCCTCGACGCCGACGGCGTCGCCGTGCACCGGCCCCAGCTCGGCACCCTCGTCGCCGCCGTCCCCGCCGACGCCGAGGCCCGCCACGAGGCCCGCGCCGCCGTGGACGCCGTCGACGACGAGGCCGTACGCCTCCGCTCCGCCGTGAAGGCCCACGACGGCTTCTTCACCACCTTCTTCATCAGCCCGTACTCGCGCTACATCGCCCGCTGGTGCGCGCGCCGCGGACTCACCCCCAACCAGGTCACCACCGCCTCGCTGCTCACCGCGCTGATCGCGGCCGGCTGCGCGGCGACCGGCGAGCGCGGCGGCTACATCGCCGCCGGCGTCCTGCTCCTCGTCTCCTTCGTCCTCGACTGCACCGACGGGCAGCTCGCCCGGTACGCGCTGAAGTACTCGACGATGGGCGCCTGGCTCGACGCCACCTTCGACCGCGCCAAGGAGTACGCCTTCTACGCCGGCCTCGCCCTCGGCGCGGCCCGCAACGGCGACGACGTCTGGGCGCTCGCGCTCGGCGCGATGGTCCTCATGACCTGCCGGCACGTCGTGGACTTCTCGTTCAACGAGGCCAACCACGACGCCACCGCCAACACCAGCCCCACCGCGGCCCTCTCCGACCGGCTCGACAGCCTCGGCTGGACCGTCTGGGCCCGCCGGATGATCATCCTGCCGATCGGCGAGCGCTGGGCCATGATCGCGGTCCTCACCGCCGTCACCACCCCCCGGATCGTCTTCTGGGCCCTGATCATCGGCTGCGCCTTCGGGGCCTGCTACACCACGGCGGGGCGCGTCCTGCGCTCCCTGACCCGCAAGGCGAAGCGCACCGACCGCGCCGCGCAGGCCCTGGCGGACCTCGCGGACTCCGGGCCGCTCGCCGCGCTCACGAACCGGATCCTCGGCCGCACCGGCATCCTGATGCTGCCGCCGCTGGTCCTCGCGCTGATCGCCACGGGCGCGATGCTCGCCGCGGCCCTCGGCCGCCCCTTCGGGTCCGACCAGACCGTCGTCGCCGCCGTCTTCTACGTGGTGTTCGCCGGCGCCGCCGTCGCCCGCCCCCTCAAGGGCGCCCTCGACTGGCTGCTCCCGCCGCTCTTCCGGGCCGCCGAGTACGGCACGGTCCTCATCCTCGCGGCCCGCTCCGAGGTGAACGGGGCGTTGCCCGCGGCCTACGGGCTGGTGGCCGCCGTCGCCTACCATCACTACGACACGGTGTACCGCATCCGCGGCGGCACCGGCGCGCCGCCCACGTGGCTGGTGCGCACGATCGGCGGTCACGAGGGCCGCACGTTGCTGGTGACCGTCCTCGCCGCCCTGCTGGCGAGCCGTGGCAACGACTTCACCCTGGCGCTCACCGCCCTGGCGGTCACCATCGCGCTTGTGGTGCTCGTGGAGTCCATCCGTTTCTGGGTGTCCTCCGGAGCACCCGCCGTACATGACGAAGGAGAAACAGCATGATCGGTCTCGTACTGGCAGCCGGTGCCGGACGGCGTCTGCGCCCCTACACCGACACGCTTCCGAAGGCCCTCGTGCCCGTCGACGGTGAGACCACCGTCCTCGACCTCACGCTGAAGAACTTCGCCGAGATCGGCCTCACCGAGGTCGCGATCGTCGTCGGCTACCGCAAGGAGGCCGTCTACGACCGCAAGGAGGCCCTCGAGGCGAAGTACGGCCTCAAGCTCACCCTCGTCGACAACGACAAGGCCGAGGAGTGGAACAACGCCTACTCCCTGTGGTGCGCCCGCGAGGTCCTCAAGCGCGGTGTGATCCTCGCCAACGGCGACACCGTCCACCCGGTCTCCGTCGAGAAGACCCTGCTCGCCGCCCGCGGCGACGGCAAGAAGATCATCCTCGCCCTCGACACGGTGAAGAACCTCGCCGACGAGGAGATGAAGGTCATCACCGCCGAGGGCAAGGGCGTCCAGCGCATCACCAAGCTGATGGACCCGGCGACCGCCACCGGCGAGTACATCGGCGTCACCCTCATCGAGGCCGAGGCCGCCGAGGAGCTCGCCGACGCCCTCAAGGCCACCTTCGAGCGCGACCCCGACCTGTACTACGAGGACGGCTACCAGGAGCTGGTCAACCGCGGCTTCACCGTCGACGTCGAGCCCATCGGTGACGTCAAGTGGGTCGAGATCGACAACCACGACGACCTCGCGAAGGGCCGTGAGATCGCGTGCCAGTACTGACCCGACTGATTCCTTCACCAGTCGTCGTCGACATCCGCAGGGGAGCGCTGGACGACCTGTCCGCGCTCCTCGCGGACCAGCGGATCTCCAGCAACGGCAAGATCGCCGTCGCCATCAGCGGCGGCTCGGGCCTCAAGCTGCGTGACCACTTCGCACCGGAGCTGCCCGGCGCCGACTGGTACCCGGTCGGCGGCGGCACCATCGACGAGGCCGTGAAGCTCGCCGACGCCATGCGCGGCAAGCGGTACGACGCCGTGGTCGCCCTCGGCGGCGGCAAGATCATCGACGTGACGAAGTACGCGGCGGCCCGGGTCGGGCTGCCGCTGGTGGCCATCGCCACCAACCTCTCGCACGACGGGATCTGCTCCCCGATCTCGACCCTGGACAACGACAACGGCCGGGGCTCGTACGGCGTGCCCACCCCGATCGCCCTCGTCATCGACCTGGACGTGATCAGGGACGCCCCGGTCCGCTACGTGCGCTCCGGCATCGGCGACGCGATCTCCAACCTCTCCGCCATCGCGGACTGGGAGCTCTCGCACCAGGTGACCGGTGAGCCCGTCGACGGACTCGCGGCCGCCATGGCCCGCAGCGCCGGTGAGGCCGTGCTCCGCCACCCCGGGGGCGTCGGCGACGACGACTTCCTCGTCACCCTCTCCGAGGGTCTGGTGATGTCCGGCATCGCCATGTCGATCAGCGGGGACAGCCGCCCCTCCTCGGGCGCCTGCCACGAGATCAGCCACGCGTTCGACCTGCTCTTCCCGGCCCGCGCCGCCAGCCACGGCGAGCAGTGCGGTCTCGGCGCGGCCTTCGCCATGCACCTGCGCGGCGCCCACGAGGGCTCTGCCCAGATGGTCGAGACCCTGCGCCGGCACGGGCTGCCCGTGCTGCCGGAGGAGATGGGCTTCACCGTGGACGAGTTCGTCCAGGCGGTGTCCTTCGCCCCGCAGACCCGGCCGGGCCGCTTCACCATCCTCGAACACCTCGACCTGTCCGACGACGAGATCAGGGACGCGTACGCCGACTATGCCAAAGCCATCCGTAGCTGAGCTCCGCCCGGTCGTCCACCCCCCGGGTGTGAAGGACCGGCGCAGCGGGGAGCACTGGGGCGGCCGCCTGTACATGCGGGAGATCTCGCTCAGGATCACCCGGCGGCTCGTCGGCACCAGGATCACGCCCAACCAGCTCACGTACGTGATGACCCTCGCGGGCGTCCTCGCGGCACCGGCCCTGCTGGTGCCCGGGATCCCCGGGGCGCTGCTCGGCGCGCTCATGGTCCAGCTCTACCTGCTGCTCGACTGCGTCGACGGCGAGGTGGCCCGCTGGAAGAAGCAGTTCTCCCTGTCCGGGGTCTACCTGGACCGGGTCGGCGCCTACCTCTGCGACGCGGCGGTGCTCGTCGGCTTCGGCCTGCGGGCCGCCGACCTGTGGGGTTCGGGCCGGATCGACTGGCTGTGGGCCTTCCTCGGCACCCTGGCGGCCCTCGGCGCCATCCTGATCAAGGCCGAGACCGACCTCGTCGGCGTCGCCCGGCACCAGGGCGGTCTGCCGCCGGTCAAGGAGGCCGCCTCCGAGCCGCGCTCCTCCGGCATGGCGCTGGCCCGCAGGGCCGCGGGCGCGCTGAAGTTCCACCGGCTCGTCCTCGGCATCGAGGCCTCGCTGCTGATCGTCGTCCTGGCGATCGCGGACCAGGTCCGGGGCGACCTCTTCTTCACCCGTCTCGGTGTCGCCGTCCTCGCCGGCATCGCGCTGCTCCAGACCGTGCTGCACCTCGTATCGATCATGGTTTCGAGCAGGCTGAAGTGAGGCCGGCCGTGAGCACGCCGCTCAGGGTGGGAGCCGTCGTCATCACGATGGGCGACCGCCCCGGCGACCTGCGCGCGCTGATCGACTCCGTCGCCGGGCAGGAGGGCGACCGCGTCGAGGTCGTCGTCGTCGGGCAGGGCACCCCGGTCTCCGGGGTGCCCGACTGGGTGCGGACCGTCGACCTGCCGGAGAACGTCGGCATCCCCGCCGGCCGGAACATCGGCATCGAGGCGTTCGGGCCCGGCGGCACCGACGTCGACGTCCTGCTCTTCCTGGACGACGACGGGCGGCTCGCGCACACGGACACCGCCGAACTGATCCGGCAGGCCTTCACCGCCGATCCGCGCCTCGGCATCATCACCTTCCGGATCGCCGACCCGGAGACCGGGGTCACCCAGCGCCGGCACGTGCCGAGGCTCCGCGCCTCCGACCCGATGCGCTCCTCACGGGTGACGACCTTCCTCGGCGGCGCCAACGCCGTCCGCACCAAGGTGTTCGCCGAAGTCGGCGATCTGCCGGGCGAGTTCTTCTACGCGCACGAGGAGACCGACCTCGCCTGGCGCGCGCTCGACGCCGACTGGATGATCGACTACCGTGCGGACATGGTGCTGTTGCACCCCACCACAGCACCCTCCCGGCACGCCTCGTACCACTTCAACGTGGCCCGCAACCGAGTCTGGCTGGCACGCCGCAATCTGCCCGCGCCCCTGGTGCCGGCGTATCTCGGCGTCTGGCTCCTGCTCACCCTGGCCCGTCGGCCCTCGCCCTCCGCACTGAAGGCATGGTTCGGCGGATTCCGCGAAGGCTGGAAGACCCCCTGCGGACCGCGCCGCCCCATGAGGTGGCGTACGGTGTGGCGGCTGACCCGGCTGGGTCGCCCCCCGGTCGTCTGACATCGTGGTACCGACGTGCCGCGCATTTGAACACGAAAGTTTCGACTTGTGAGTGACACACAGCAGGGCGGGGCGGTCGCGACGAGCGCGCGCCCGTCCGTCGACGAGGGCCTGGCCCCGGCCGCGCTCGCCGAGAAGTACGGGCTGTCGGTCAGCGGCGCCCGGCCCGGACTGTTCGAGTACGTCCGCGAGCTGTGGAGCCGCCGCCACTTCATCCTGGCCTTCTCCTCGGCCAAGCTGACCGCCCAGTACAGCCAGGCGAAGCTGGGCCAGGTGTGGCAGGTGGCGACCCCGCTGCTGAACGCCCTGGTCTACTACCTGATCTTCGGGCTCATCCTGGGCGCCGGCCAGGGCATGTCCAAGGACGTGTACATCCCGTTCCTGGTCACCGGCATCTTCGTGTTCACCTTCACCCAGAGCTCGGTCATGGCCGGCGTCCGGGCGATCTCCGGGAACCTGGGCCTGGTCCGGGCCCTGCACTTCCCGCGGGCCTCGCTGCCGATCTCCTTCTCGCTCCAGCAGCTCCAGCAGCTGCTGTTCTCGATGATCGTGCTCGTGGCGGTCGCCGTCGCCTTCGGCAGCTACCCGTCGCTCCGCTGGCTGCTGGTGATCCCGGCGCTGTTCCTGCAGTTCGTGTTCAACGTCGGACTCGCCATGATCATGGCCAGGATGGGCTCCAAGACGCCCGACCTCGCCCAGCTGATGCCGTTCGTCATGCGGACCTGGATGTACGCGTCCGGCGTGATGTTCTCGATCCCGGTGATGCTCCGCGACAAGCCCCAGTGGATCGCCGACATCCTCATGTACAACCCGGCGGCCGTCTACATGGACCTGATCCGCTACGCCCTCATCGAGGGATACAGCTCGCACAACCTGCCGGCGCACGTCTGGGCGACCGCCCTCGGCTGGGCCCTCGTCTTCGGCATCGGCGGTTTCGTCTACTTCTGGAAGGCCGAGGAGAGGTACGGCCGTGGCTGACACCGACTCGAACATGAAGCGGTCCGACGTTCCCACCGT
The DNA here is from genome assembly GCF_042795405.1 of Streptomyces sp. NPDC056480. Lineage (NCBI taxonomy): Bacteria > Bacillati > Actinomycetota > Actinomycetes > Kitasatosporales > Streptomycetaceae > Streptomyces > Streptomyces sp. NPDC056480. The sequence continues at coordinate 17,295 of NZ_JBHTSA010000053.1, forward strand.
CATCTGCGACGACGTCCACATCGTCTACCGGGTCAACACCGGTGGCGGCGGCAAGGGCAGCGCCACGGCGGCGCTCAGCCGGATCGTCGGCCGCGGCAAGGCCGAGGTCACCCGGGGCGTCCGCAAGGTCCACGCGGTCCGCGGGGTCACCTTCACCGCCTACCGCGGCGAGGCCATCGGCCTCATCGGATCCAACGGCTCCGGCAAGTCCACGCTCCTGCGCGCCGTCGCCGGGCTGCTCCCCACCGAGAGCGGCAAGGTCTACACGGACGGTCAGCCCTCGCTCCTGGGCGTCAACGCGGCCCTCATGAACGACCTCACCGGTGAGCGCAACGTGATCCTGGGCGGCCTCGCCATGGGCATGAGCCGTGAGGAGGTGCGCTCGCGGTACGAGGGGATCGTCGACTTCTCCGGCATCAACGAGAAGGGCGACTTCATCAGCCTGCCCATGCGCACGTACTCCTCCGGCATGGGCGCCCGGCTCCGCTTCGCCATCGCGGCCGCCAAGAACCACGACGTCCTCCTCATCGACGAGGCGCTGGCGACCGGTGACCGCAAGTTCCAGATCCGCTCCGAGGAGCGCATCCGCGAGCTCCGCAAGGAGGCCGGCACGGTCTTCCTGGTGAGCCACAGCAACAAGTCCATCCGGGACACCTGCGACCGGGTGCTCTGGCTGGAGAAGGGGCAGCTCCTGATGGACGGCCCCACCGACGAGGTCCTCAAGGCCTACGAGCGGGAGACCGCCCGCTGACCCGCGAGCCCCGCAGCGCGTCGTGCCGCCCCCGCCCTTCCGGTGGGGGCGGTTCCGTTTTTCCGCGCGTCGTGCCGCCACCTGGAATGTTCATGCTGGCAACATCGGGCAGGATGAGCCCATGGCAGCGATCTCGGGGGGAAAGACCTACCACCACGGCGATCTGCGCAACGCGCTGATCTGCGCCGCCGTCGACCTCGCCACCGAGGGCGGCCCCGAACGGGTCGTCCTGCGCGAGGCGGCCCGCCGGGTGGGCGTCTCGCCCACCGCCGCCTACCGGCACTTCGACGGACGCGGTGAACTCCTCCGCACCGTCAGGACCCACGCCCGGAGCGTGCTCGCCGACGCCATGGAACGGGCGGCGGGACGCGAGCCCGGGGCCGACGACCCCGTCCTCGCGGCGGAGCGCAGGCTCGCCGCCCTCTGCCGGGGGTACGTCGGCTTCGCCGTCGACCAGCCCGGCCTCTACCGGGCCGCGTTCTGCGTGGCCCGTCCGGACGGGACCGCGGGACCGCTGCCGGAGCGCCAGGTGCCCGAACCCGAGATCCGCGCCTTCACCCTGCTCCGGGACGCCCTGGAGGGCCTCGCCCGCGCCGGCGCCCCGCGCCCGGCCGCCCGTCAGGCCGCCGGTGCCGCAGCGTGGTCGGCCGTGCACGGACTGTCACTTCTCCTGCTCGAAGGGCCTCTTCGGCGCCTTCCCGCCCAGCGCAGGAACGCCGTCGTCGAGTCCACCCTCGCCATGGTCGTCTCCGGCACGCGCGCCCTCTGACCTCCATCGGAGCTCGAACTCCCTTGCAGTGCCGGGGGGTTGACGGCCCGTACGGGTGAGGTCCGCGGCGCCCGGCACCCCGGAATGGCGATGGCCGTCGTACAACGTAAGCTGGACCGGTCTGTTTCGCGGCAAGTAGGGCGATACCCCACGACCATCGGGCCTCCGGGCGGCGGCTCTACGGGCAGGGGTCGGCGGCGTGTCCGAAATAGGATGGATTGACTCGGCAGTGTAGAACGGGAGACGTGACGGCCATGACGCAGAATCTCCAGCTCCACGAGGGTCTCGCCGTCCCTCCGTCGGGCAGTGACCTGTGACGGAGACCCGGCAGGCGCGCATCGACGCCTCCTCGCGCGCCACCCTCGGCAAGGCCGCGGACGAGAACTTCCCCGTGGCCCCCTTCTTCCTGCCCCGGGCCTGGCGCGACGACCTGATGGCCGTCTACGGATTCGCCCGTCTCGTCGACGACATCGGAGACGGCGACCTCGCCCCCGGTGGAGCCGACGCCCGCCACCTCGGCCTCGACCCGGCGACGGCACAGGACCGGCTCGCCTTCCTCGACGCCTTCGAAGCCGACCTCCGCCGCGTCTTCGACGGCACCCCCGAGCACCCCCTCCTCCAGGGCCTCGTGCCGACCGTGCGCCGGTGCGGGCTCACCCCCGAGCCGTTCCTCGGCCTGATCGCCGCCAACCGCCAGGACCAGCAGGTCGGCCGCTACGAGACGTACGACGACCTCCTCGCGTACTGCGAGCTCTCCGCCAACCCCGTCGGGCGGCTCGTCCTCGCCATCACCGGCACCGACACCCCCGAGCGGATCAGGCGCTCCGACGAGATCTGCACCGCCCTCCAGATCGTCGAGCACCTCCAGGACGTCGCCGAGGACCTCGGCAACGACCGCGTCTACCTGCCCGCCGAGGACCTCAAGCGGTTCCACGTCACCGAGAGCGACCTCGCCCGGCCCACCGCCGGCGCCTCCGTCCGCGCCCTGATCGCCTTCGAGGCCGGGCGGGCCCGCGACCTGCTCCACGCGGGCGCCCCGCTCGTCGGCAGCGTCCACGGCCGGCTCCGACTCCTCCTGGCGGGCTTCACCGCAGGGGGCCTCGCGGCACTCGACGCGATCACCGACGCCGGATACGACGTGCTGACCGGCCCACCGAAGGCCACCAAGCCGAGCCTGATGCGCCAGGTGGGAGCGGTTCTGCTCCGGGCGCGGAGAGAGGGGTGAGCGCGACCGTGGAGGCACAGCCCCAGCCGTCCGCACCGGTACTGGCCGCCTACAGCTACTGCGAGGCGGTCACCGGACAGCAGGCGCGGAACTTCGCCTACGGAATCCGGCTGCTGCCGACCGAGAAGCGCCAGGCGATGTCCGCGCTGTACGCGTTCTCCCGGCGCGTCGACGACATCGGCGACGGCACCCTCGCGCCCGAGGCCAAGCAGGAACGCCTGGAGGCCACCCGCGAGCTGCTCGACCGGGTCCGCGCCGGGAAGATCGACGAGGACGACACCGACCCGGTCGCCGTCGCCCTCGCCGACTCGGCCCGCCGTTTCCCGATCCCGCTCGGCGGCCTCGACGAACTCATCGACGGCGTCCTCATGGACGTGCACGACGCGACCTACGAGACCTGGGACGACCTCAAGGTCTACTGCCGCTGCGTCGCCGGGGCGATCGGCCGGATCTCCCTCGGCGTCTTCGGCACCCAGCCCGGCGCCCCGGGCGCCGACCGCGCCCCCGAGTACGCCGACACCCTGGGCCTCGCGCTCCAACTCACCAACATCCTCAGGGACGTACGCGAGGACGCCGGGAACGGGCGGACCTATCTGCCCGCCGACGACCTCGCCAAGTTCGGCTGCGGTGACGGCTTCGGCAGCGACAGGCCGCCCGCCGGCGCCGACTTCGCCGGGCTCGTCCACTTCGAAGTGCGGCGCGCCCGCGCCCTGTTCGCCGAGGGCTACCGGCTGCTGCCCATGCTCGACCGGCGCAGCGGCGCCTGCGTCGCCGCCATGGCCGGCATCTACCGCCGTCTCCTCGACCGGATCGAACGCGACCCCGAGGCCGTGCTGCGCGGCCGCGTCTCGCTGCCGGGCCGCGAGAAGGCGTACGTCGCGGTGCGCGGCCTCTCCGGCCTCGACACCCGCACCGTCGCCCGGCGCGCCGTCAGGAGGCGTGTCTGATGCCTCCGTACGCCGCCGCCCCCGCCCGCCGGGCAACCCCGGGCACCGCACCGGCGTCCCTGCCGTGGGCGGCCCGGGCCAGGACGGCCCGGCCCGCGACGACCCTGACCGCGATGAACCGAACGGAGGCCGTGTGACCCACGAAGGAACCGGGCAGCACACCCGGCAGCCGCAGGCCGTCGTCGTCGGCGGCGGGCTCGCCGGAATCACCGCCGCCCTCCAGCTCGCCGAAGCCGGCGTCGGCGTCACCCTCCTGGAGGGCAGGCCCCGGCTCGGCGGCCTCGCGTTCTCCTTCCGCCGGGGCGACCTCACCGTCGACAACGGCCAGCACGTCTACCTGCGCTGCTGCACCGCCTACCGCTGGTTCCTCGACCGGGTCGACGGTGCCCGGCTCGCCCCCCTCCAGGACCGTCTCGACGTCCCCGTCCTCGACGTCGCGCACCCGCGCGGGCCGCGGCTCGGCCGGATCCGCCGCGACAACCTCCCCGTACCGCTGCACCTGGCGCGGAGCCTCGCCACCTACCCGCACCTCTCCCTCGCGGAGCGCGCCTCCGTCGGCCGGGCCGCGCTCGCCCTGAAGAAGCTCGACCCCGCCGACCCGGCGCTCGACGGCATCGACTTCGCCACCTGGCTCGGCCGGCACGGCCAGTCCCCGCGGACCGTCGACGCCCTCTGGGACCTGGTCGGCATCCCCACCCTCAACGCCCCCGCCCCGCAGGCCTCCATGGGGCTGGCCGCGATGGTCTTCAAGACCGGACTCCTCTCCGAGCCCGGTGCCGCCGACATCGGCTGGGCCCACGTCCCGCTCGGCGAACTCCACGACACCAGGGCCGCGAAGGAGCTCGACGCCCTCGGGGTGCGCACCGCGCTCCGCACCAAGGCCGAGCGGATCTCCCTTACCGACGACGGGCGTTGGGCCGTCGACGTACCCGGAGAGACGCTCGTCGCGGACGCCGTCGTCCTCGCGGTACCGCAGGAGGAGACCCACGGCCTGCTGCCCGAGGGCGCCCTCGACGACCCCGACCGGCTCCTCGACATCGCCACCGCGCCCATCCTCAACCTGCACGTGGTCTACGACCGCAAGGTGCTGAAGCGGCCGTTCTTCACCGCTCTCGGCTCCCCGGTGCAGTGGGTCTTCGACCGCACGGACTCCTCCGGACTCACCGGCGCCGGCCAGTACCTCGCCGTCTCCCAGTCCGCCGCGCAGGACGAGATCGACGAACCCGTCGCCGCCCTGCGCGCGAAGTACCTCCCCGAGCTGGAGCGGCTGCTGCCCGCCGCGCGCGGCGCCGGGATCCGCGACTTCTTCGTCACCAGGGAGCGGACGGCCACGTTCGCCCCCACCCCGGGCGTCGGCCGGCTCCGCCCCGGCGCCCGCACCCAGGCACCGGGGCTCTTCCTGGCCGGGGCCTGGACCGCCACCGGCTGGCCCGCGACCATGGAGGGTGCCGTCCGCAGTGGTTTCAGCGCCGCGGGTGCCGCGCTCTCCGCCCTCGGCCGCCGCCATGACCATCCGCTGCAGGAGGCGGCATGAGTGTGATTACCGGAACAAGAGGAGAGACCGTGCCGACTGTGCCGCCGGGTAATCCGGCCGTCGACACCGCGGACGTGTCCGCACTGCTGGAGCGGGGGCGGACCCTGTCCACCCCCGTACTGCGGGCGGCCGTCGACCGCCTCGCGCCGCCCATGGACACCGTGGCCGCCTACCACTTCGGCTGGATCGACGCGCAGGGCAACCCCACGGAGGGGGACAGCGGCAAGGCCGTCCGTCCCGCGCTCGCCCTGCTGTCGGCCGAGGCCGCGGGCGTCGCCCCCGAGGTCGGGATCCCCGGTGCCGTCGCCGTGGAGCTCGTCCACAACTTCTCGCTGCTGCACGACGACCTGATGGACGGGGACGAGCAGCGCCGCCACCGCGACACCGTGTGGAAGGTGCACGGCCCCGCGCAGGCCATCCTGGTCGGCGACGCCCTGTTCGCCCTGGCCAACGAGATCCTGCTGGAGCTCGGCACGGTGGAGGCCGGCCGGGCGACCCGCCGGCTCACCACCGCGAGCCGCAAGCTCATCGACGGCCAGGCCCAGGACATCTCCTACGAGCACCGCGAGCGGGTCACCGTCGAGGAGTGCCTGGAGATGGAGGGCAACAAGACCGGCGCCCTGCTCGCCTGCGCGGTCTCCATCGGTGCCGTCCTCGGCGGGGCCGACGACCGCACCGCCGACAAGCTGGAGGAGTACGGGTACCACCTCGGGCTCGCCTTCCAGGCCGTCGACGACCTGCTCGGCATCTGGGGAGACCCGGAGGCCACCGGCAAGCAGACCTGGAGCGATCTGCGCCAGCGCAAGAAGTCCCTGCCGGTCGTCGCCGCGCTCGCCGCCGGCGGCCCCGCGTCCGAGCGCCTCGGCGAACTGCTCGCCGCGGACGCCAAGTCCAATGACTTCGACACCTTCTCCGAGGAGGAGTTCGCCACCCGCGCGGCCCTCATCGAGGAGGCCGGAGGACGCGAGTGGACCTCCCAGGAGGCCCGCCGCCAGCACACGATCGCGATCGAGGCCCTCGACGAGGTGGACATGCCCGCCCGGGTGCGGGCGCAGCTCGTCGCGCTTGCCGACTTCGTGGTCGTGCGGAAGAGATGATCACCATCACCCTGATATGAGTTCGCGGTCGCCGGCCGGTGCCACCCGGCGCCGGCCGACGGCAGACCCGTAGAAGCAGAAGTCACCTACTGCGCAAAGGGGAAGCCATGACAGCGACGACCGACGGAAGCGCCGGGGCCGTGGGCCCCAGGGCAGCCGCGGCCAGCACGACGAACGAGCCCCGGGGCGGTGGTGCCGCCGCGTCGGGCCTCGGCGGGACCGCCCCGCCCGGCGCGTCGGGCCTCGACGAGGCCGCCGCACGGGCCGCGGAACGGGCCGCCGGGCACCTGCTCGCCCGGCAGGACCCCGAGGGCTGGTGGAAGGGCGACCTGGAGACCAACGTCACCATGGACGCCGAGGACCTCCTCCTCCGCCAGTTCCTGGGCATCCTCGACGCCGACACCACGCACGCCGCGGCCCTCCACATCCGCCGCGAACAGCGCGAGGACGGCGCCTGGGCCACCTTCTACGGCGGGCCGGGCGACCTCTCCGCCACGGTCGAGGCCTATGTGGCCCTGCGGCTCGCCGGAGACCCGCCCGAGGCCCCGCACATGGCCCGCGCCTCCGCCTGGGCCCGCGCCGCCGGCGGCATCGCCTCCGCCCGGGTCTTCACCAGGATCTGGCTCGCCCTCTTCGGCTGGTGGCGCTGGGAGGACCTGCCCGAACTGCCCCCGGAACTGGTCTTCCTGCCCAAGTGGTTCCCGCTCAACATCTACGACTTCGGCTGCTGGGCCCGGCAGACCATCGTGCCGCTCACCGTGGTCTCCGCGAAGCGCCCGGTCCGCCCCGCGCCCTTCCCGCTCGACGAGCTGCACACCGACCCGGACCTGCCCGCCCCGCCCCGGCCGCTCGCCCCGGCCACCGGCTGGGACGGGCTCTTCCAGCGCCTCGACAAGGCGCTGCACGTCTACCACCGGGTGGCGCCGCGCGCCCTGCGCAGGACCGCGATGAACCAGGCCGCGCGCTGGATCATCGAGCGGCAGGAGAACGACGGCTGCTGGGGCGGCATCCAGCCGCCCGCCGTCTACTCGGTCATCGCCCTCCACCTCCTCGGCTACGACCTCCAGCACCCCGTCATGCGCGCCGGACTCGCGTCGCTCGACCGGTTCGCCGTGTGGCGCGAGGACGGCTCGCGGATGGTCGAGGCCTGTCAGTCGCCCGTCTGGGACACCTGCCTCGCCACCATCGCGCTCGCCGACGCCGGGCTCGAACCCGACCACCCGGCCCTGGTGAAGGCCGTCGACTGGATGCTCGACGAGGAGATCACCCGCACCGGGGACTGGGCCGTACGGCGGCCCGGACTGCCCCCGGGCGGCTGGGCGTTCGAGTTCCACAACGACAACTACCCCGACATCGACGACACCGCCGAGGTGCTCCTCGCCTTCCGCCGGGTCAGGCACCCCGACCCCGTCCGGCTGGAGGCGGCCGTCGCCCGGGGCGCGCGGTGGACGCTCGGGATGCAGTCGAAGGGCGGCGCCTGGGGCGCCTTCGACGCCGACAACACCAGCGCCCTCCCCAACAAGCTGCCGTTCTGCGACTTCGGCGAGGTGATCGACCCGCCCTCCGCGGACGTCACCGCCCACGTGGTGGAGATGCTCGCCTTCGAGGGGCTGGCCCAGGACCCCCGCACCCGCAGGGGAATCGAGTGGCTGCTCGCCGCACAGGAGCCGAACGGCGCCTGGTTCGGCCGCTGGGGCGTCAACCACGTGTACGGCACGGGCTCGGTGCTCCCCGCGCTCACCGCGGCAGGGCTCCCCGTCTCCCATCCGGCGATCCGCCGGTCCGTCCGCTGGCTCGGGTCCGTCCAGAACGAGGACGGCGGCTGGGGCGAGGACCTCCGCTCGTACCACGACGAGGAGTGGATCGGGCGCGGAGCCTCCACCGCCTCCCAGACCGCCTGGGCCCTGATCGCCCTCCTCGCAGCCGGCGAGCGGGACTCGGAACCCGTTCGGCGGGGCGTCGCCTGGCTGGCCGAGACCCAGCGCGAGGACGGCACCTGGGACGAGCCGTACTTCACGGGCACGGGCTTCCCCTGGGACTTCTCGATCAACTACCACCTCTACCGTCTGGTCTTCCCGCTCACGGCGCTCGGACGCTACGTGTACGGGGAGCCCTCGCCCGGCAAGGCCCGCTGATGGGGCGCGAGCCGGGCCCCGGCGCCCCGCCGCCGCTGCTGATCGCCTGTGCCCTCGGCATCGAGCAGCTCGCCCTGCGCAGCGGGGACCGGACCGGCGCCCCCGGGCCCGTCACGGTGCTCCGTACGGGCATGGGGCCCGACCGGGCCCGCCGGGCCGTCTCCCGGGCCCTCGGCGCACACGGATGGCAGGACGCCGCCGTCATCGCCTCCGGCTTCTGCGCGGGGCTCACGCCGGGGATGCACCCGGGGGACCTGGTCGTCGCCGACGAGACCCGCGGCCCCGACGGCACGATCGCCTGCACCGGGACCGATCTCCTGGTGAAAGCCCTGGTCAGGGCCGTTCCCGGACGGGCCGTCCACACCGGGCCGCTGACCGGCTCCGACCATGTGGTGCGCGGCCCCGAGCGGGTCGCGCTGCGCGCCACCGGAGCCATCGCCGTCGACATGGAGTCCGCCGCGACGCTGGGGACGGCCCGCGGCGGTCCGGGGCCGGAGGCCCGCCCGGTTGCGGCCGTCCGGGTGGTCGTGGACGCTCCAGAACATGAACTGGTCCGGATCGGCACGGTACGCGGGGGAATATCGGCCTTCCGTGTTCTTCGTGCCGTCCTTCCCGCATTCTTCGAATGGCACCGTTCTTTGCTGCTCCCCAGGAGGTGAGCGAGTTATGGCCATGCCGCTCCGTCAGTCCATCCGGGTCGGGACCTATCTCTTCGAACAGAAGCTCCGCAAGCGTGAGAAGTTCCCGCTGATCGTCGAGCTGGAGCCGCTGTTCGCCTGCAACCTCAAGTGCGAGGGCTGCGGGAAGATCCAGCACCCGGCAGGTGTCCTCAAGCAGCGCATGCCGGTCGCCCAGGCGGTCGGCGCCGTCCTCGAGTCCGGCGCCCCCATGGTGTCCATCGCGGGCGGCGAGCCCCTGATGCACCCCCAGATCCACGAGATCGTGCGCCAGTTGGTGGCCAAGAGGAAGTACGTCTTCCTCTGCACCAACGCGATGCTGCTGCGCAAGAAGCTGGAGAACTTCACGCCCTCGCCGTACTTCGCCTTCGCCGTGCACATCGACGGCCTGCGCGAGCGGCACGACGAATCCGTCGCCAAGGAGGGCGTGTTCGACGAGGCGGTGGCCGCCATCAAGGAGGCCAAGCGGCGCGGTTTCCGCGTCACCACCAATTCGACCTTCTTCAACACCGACACCCCGCAGACCATCATCGAGGTGCTCAATTACCTCAACGACGACCTCCAGGTCGACGAGATGATGATCTCGCCCGCCTACGCGTACGAGAAGGCCCCCGACCAGGAGCACTTCCTCGGCGTCGAGCAGACCCGTGAGCTCTTCAAGAAGGCCTTCGCCGGAGGAAACCGGCGCCGCTGGCGGCTCAACCACTCGCCGCTCTTCCTGGACTTCCTGGAAGGAAAGGCGGACTTCCCCTGCACCGCCTGGGCCATTCCGAACTATTCGCTCTTCGGCTGGCAGCGACCCTGCTATCTCATGAGCGACGGATACGTCCCCACGTACCGCGAACTCATCGAGGAAACCGACTGGGACAAGTACGGCCGCGGCAAGGACCCGCGCTGCGCCAACTGCATGGCGCACTGCGGCTACGAGCCCACCGCCGTCCTCGCCACCATGGGTTCCCTCAAGGAATCCCTGCGCGCGATCAGGGAGACCGTCTCCGGGAACAACGGGTGAGCGACGGTGAAGGGGCGACCGCCCAGGAAGCCGGCGACCCCCCATGGAACGGGTGAGCGGCCGTGAAGGGTGAGTTCGACCTGCGGGCGCTGCTCGCCGAGCGCGGCGGCGAGCGGTACGAGCTGCACGCCCGCCACCTCAACCACCAGCTGCCGCGCATGCTCCACACCATCGGCTTCGACAAGGTGTACGAGCGGGCCGAGGGTGCCCACTTCTGGGACGCCGACGGGGTCGACCACCTCGACATGCTCGCCGGCTTCGGCGTGATGGGCCTCGGACGGCACCACCCCGTCGTCCGCAAGGCCCTCCACGACGTCCTGGACGCCCAGCTCGCCGACCTCACCCGCTTCGACTGCCAGCCGTTGCCGGGACTCCTCGCCGAGGCGCTGCTCGCCCACAGCCCGCACCTCGACCGGGTCTTCTTCGGCAACAGCGGCACGGAGGCCGTGGAGACCGCCCTCAAGTTCGCCCGGTACGCCACCGGGCGGCCGAGGGTCCTCTACTGCACCCACGCCTTCCACGGGCTCACCACCGGCTCTCTCTCCGTGAACGGCGAGAACGGCTTCCGGGACGGCTTCGCCCCGCTGCTGCCCGACACGGCGATCGGGCTCGGCGACCTCGACGCCCTGGAGCGGGAGCTGCGCAAGGGCGACGTGGCCGCCTTCGTCGTCGAACCGATCCAGGGCAAGGGCGTCCACGAGGCCCCGCCGGGCTTCCTGCGCGCCGCCCAGGAGCTGCTGCACCGGCACGGGGCGCTGCTCATCGCCGACGAGGTGCAGACCGGCCTCGGCAGGACCGGCGACTTCTACGCGTACCAGCACGAGGACGGCGTCGAACCCGACCTGGTCTGTGTCGCCAAGGCGCTCTCCGGGGGCTACGTGCCGGTCGGCGCCACCCTCGGCAAGGACTGGATCTTCAAGAAGGTCTACTCGTCGATGGACCGGGTCCTGGTCCACTCGGCGAGCTTCGGGTCGAACGCGCAGGCCATGGCGGCCGGGCTCGCCGTCCTCGCGGTCATGGAGGACGAGGGTACGGTCGCGCACGCCCGCCGGATCGGCGACCTGCTCTCCGGGCGGCTGAAGGAGCTCGTGCCCCGGTACGAGCTGCTCCACGAGATCCGCGGGCGCGGACTGATGATCGGGATCGAGTTCGGCCGGCCGTCCTCGCTCGGGCTGCGCGGGCGCTGGACCATGCTCCAGGCGGCCCGGAAGGGTCTCTTCGCCCAGATGGTCGTCGTCCCGCTGCTCCAGCGGCACCAGATCCTCACCCAGGTCTCAGGGGATCATCTGGAGGTGATCAAGCTGATCCCGCCGCTGGTCGTCGACGAGGCGGACGTGGACCGGTTCGTCACCGCCTTCACCGCGGTCATGGACGACGCCCACGGTGGCGGCGGGCTGATGTGGGACTTCGGGAAGACCCTGGTGAAACAGGCTGTCGCGCAGCGCTGACCGTACGACCCCGGGCTTTTGCCTCTGAGGCAATAAACTTGCCTCAGAGGCACGATCCTGGCGGAATGGACGCATGGACCACGTCCCCGGGGAGACCTCCCCGGAACCCGTCACCCCGGCCCCCGGCGCCCCTGGCGCCGCCGGCCCCGACGTCCTGCCCGACGTCGCCCCGCAGCTGCGGGCCCTGCGCCGCCGCCGGGGACTCACCCTGGAGGCCGCAGCGCAGCGGGCCGGCCTCTCGCCGGCCCACCTCTCGCGTCTGGAGACGGGGAACCGGCAGCCCTCGCTCCCGATGCTGCTGGCCCTCGCCCGTATCTACGGTACGACGGTCTCGGAGCTCCTCGGCGAGGCGCCCCCCGAGCGCGACCCCGTCGTCCGCGCCGGGCGCTCCGAACCGGTCGAGGCCGACGGCTGGATCTACCGCCAGGCGGGCGGCGCCGGGCGCGCCCTGCAGTGCCTGCGGGTCCACGTGCCGTACGCCACCCGGGCCGACATCGTGCGCGTCCACCCGGGCGAGGAGTGGATCCACGTCCTGGAGGGCCGGGTGCGGCTCGCGCTCGGCGAGGCCGTCCACGTCCTCGATCCCGGGGACAGCGCGCACTTCGACTCGCTGACCCCGCACCGGATCGGGGCGGCGACCCCCGGCGGGGCCGAGCTGCTCTTCGTCCACACCCTGATGCAGAGCCCCGTCGCCGAGCTGTGTCTCGGCGACGGCACTCCGCACCGACGCTGATCCCGCGTACTTCCTTCGAAAGAAAAGGACCGAGATGTCCGAGAAGTCACGAGCTGTCACCGGCGAAGAGCGAGGCGAGGGCAAGTTCCCCAAGGGTCTCGTCCTGCGCCTCTTCGCCTATCTGATCGCCGGGCACCTCTTCGCCGGCTTCCTCTACCTGCTCTTCATGCTCGGCGGGCAGAACCAGTAGCGGGTCCTGGTCACGCCTCCGTGAGCAGGCGCTCGCGCAGCCGCTCGCGGGTCTCCGGGGACAGCTTCAGGCCCTCCGAGAGGTAGGCGTCCACCGAGCCCCAGGTCGCCTCGATCGTCTCGAAGGCGCCCCGCAGATACTCCACCCGCGCGTCGAACAGCGGGCTCAGCAGCTCCATCACCTCGGGCGACATCGCGTCCGGGGCGGTGGAGCTGCGGCGCACCTTGTAGCGGCGGTGCGGGTCGTTCGACTTCACGTAGTCGGCCTCGATCGCCTCCCGCTCGACCCCGACGGCCAGCAGTGTGATCGCGATGGAGAGCCCGGCGCGGTCCTTGCCGGCCGCGCAGTGCATCAGGGCGGGGAGGCTGTCCTCGGCCAGCGCGTGCAGGATCCGGCTGTGCTCCGGGGTCCGCTCGACCACCATCTTCCGGTACGAGTCGGACATTCGGGTCGCGGCCTTGCCGTCGCCCAGGATGTCCCGCAGCTGCTCGATGTCGCCGTCGCGGACCAGCTTCCAGAACTCCTTTCCGTCGGCCGGGTCGTTGAGGGGTATGTTCACGTTCCGTACACCCGGCAGATCGACGTCCGGGCCCTCGACCTTCCGGTCGGCGAGGTTCCGGAAGTCGAAGACGGTGTGCAGGCCGAGCGAGTCGAGGAAGGCGACGTCCTCCTCGGTGGCGTGGGCGAGGTGGCCGCTGCGGTAGAGGCGGCCGGGGTGCACGGCGCGCCCGTCCGTCGTCGGCAGGCCGCCCACGTCCCGGAAGTTGCGGACCTCGGCCAGCTCGGGCTCGTTCGCTTCGATGGGCGGGACCTGCGGCAGCTGCTGCGTCACGGATGCTCCTGAGGGTCGACGTTCGGGTGCCCGACGCGAGATCGGTTCCAGGGGCAATCATCCAGGTGGGGCCGGGCCGGCGCACCCCCCTGGACGGGAATGGGTGATCTGTCCGAATTGGGGCCTTACGTATAACGCGCCCTGTTTGCAGGCGAGATGAGCCGCAGCGCGTGAGCAGGGTCATAGAAGTGACGGATCGTGGCCGACGGGCCGGAGCAATTGCCGTACGGAAAAAGGAAATCGAGGGTCCGTCATCCACGGAGGGTGACCGGAATTCCGGGCGGAAGGACGTACCCGGAAAGCCGGTGGAAATCACTGGCTTGTTCGCGTCGACCCCGCTCGTCTAGCGTCACCGTCAATCCGGTCGGACCGCCGAATCCTGCCACCGTCCGGAATTCCACTCATCCCATGCGTGGCAGGAGCGGGGGACCCAGGAAGTACGCCGGTCCCGCGACACAGGACGGCTCGGGGTGAAGCCGCGTGAGAGCGCGGCCGGACATCTCCAGTCCGAACCCGACAGCTCACCTCGTAGGCGCCGGAGAGGAATTCGCCATGCCCGCGAAGGGTAAGCACCGCCGCATCAAGTCCAACCGCCTCACCCGCGGAATCGCCGCCGCCGGTACGGGAGGTGCCGTCGTCGCCCTTCCGCTCCTCGGTGCCACCGGCGCCCACGCCGCCGAGCAGGCCGCCCCGGCCGCCGCTCCCGGCCAGGCCGTCACCGCCGCCGCCCAGGTGAAGGCCCCCGCCTCCGCCAAGGCCGCGCCCGCCGCCGCGAAGGCCGCGCCGAAGACGTACTCCGTCGTGCGGGGCGACTACCTGTCGAAGATCGCCGCCGAGCACCACCTCACCGGTGGCTGGCAGAAGCTGTACGCGGACAACCGTCAGGTCGTCGGCGAGAACCCCTCGCTCATCCTGCCCGGCATGAAGCTCACCCTCGGCGCCAAGAGCACCGCCAAGGCCGCCGCGCCGAAGAGCTCCGCGCCCAAGGCCGCCGCGCCGAAGAGCGCCGAGAAGAACGGCGACACCTCGCGCGCCTCCCGGAGCAGCGAGCGCTCCGCCGCCCCGGCCAAGAGCGCCCCGGCCGCGAAGGCGGCGCAGTCCTCGGAGTCCTCCGGCGCCGCGACCTCCGCCTCCGGCTGGTTCGCCCCGGTCAGCGGCGGCATGTCCACCCCGTACCGCGCCGCCGGCTCCATGTGGTCCTCCGGCTACCACACCGGTGTCGACTTCATGGCCTCCACCGGCACCACGATCGTCGCGGTCGGCCCCGGCACCGTCTACTCCGCCGGCGACGGCGGCGCGTACGGCAACCAGGTCGTCATCCAGCACGCCGACGGCACCTTCTCGCAGTACGCCCACCTCTCCTCGATCTCCGTCTCCGCCGGCCAGACCGTGAGCGGCGGAGAGCAGATCGGCCTCTCCGGCGCGACCGGCAACGTCACCGGCCCCCACCTGCACTTCGAGATCCGCACCGGGCCGGACTACGGCTCCGACATCGACCCGATCGCCGCGCTGCGCCAGCACGGCGTGAACATCTGACGCACCGTCGCCACCCGAGGCCCGGCACACACGTGCCGGGCCTCCGGCGTGTTCCCGCTCTATTCCGGCTTGGCAAATTCTTTATCGGTGGCATATGTCACCCGGCGTCAACCCCTCCTTACGGTCGCGTAGGTCACATCCGAAGGGGAAGGATGTGCTCCCGTGGCAGACGATTCGAGATCAAGAGACAAGCACGCATTCGGGTCGTACGCGGCGATCGGTGACAGCTTCACCGAGGGCGTCGGAGACCCCGGGCCCGACGGGACCTACGTCGGCTGGGCGGACCGCTTCGCGGTGCTGCTCGCCGACCAGCTGCCGGAGCACGACGCCTTCCGCTACGCCAACCTGGCCGTACGCGGGCGCCTCCTCGACCAGATCGTGGCGGAACAGGTCCCCCGGGCGAAGGAACTCGCCCCCGACCTGGTGACCTTCTGCGCCGGCGGAAACGACATCATCCGCCCCGGCACCGACCCCGACGAGGTCGCCGAACGCTTCGAGCGCGCCGTCGCCGAACTCACCTCCGCCGTCGGCACCGTCATGGTGACCACCGGCTTCGACACCCGCGGCGTCACGCTCCTCAAGCACCTGCGCGGCAAGATCGCCACGTACAACGGGCACGTCCGGGCCATCGCGGACCGCTACGGCTGCCCGGTCCTCGACCTCTGGTCCCTGAAGTCCGTCCAGGACCGGCGCGCCTGGGACGACGACCGCCTGCACCTCTCGTCCGACGGCCACACCCGGGTCGCCCTGCGCGCCGCCCAGGTCCTCGGCATGCCGGTGCCGGCCGACCCGGACCAGGCGTGGCCGCCGGTACCCCCGCGCGGCACGCTCGAGGTGCGCCGCGACGACATCCACTGGGCCAGGGAGTACCTCGTGCCCTGGATCGGCCGTCGGCTGCGCGGCGAGAGCTCCGGCGACCACGTCGAGGCGAAGCGCCCCGACCTCATGCCCCTGTAGTTCCGGGGACAGCCGGCGGGTGCACGCCGGCGGGGATCCGCTCCAGGACCCCGCCGGCGAACACGTCGTACAGGGGCAGCGTCTCCAGATGGACGTAGCCGATGTGGCAGTCGCAGACGGCGAGGGGACAGGCCCGGGGGCGGAGGGCGGCGCGGTACGAGCCGTCGTACAGGTTCCCCAGCTCGGCCTTGACGAAATGGCAGCGCCGTACCGTCCCCTCGCCGTCCACCGAGATCACCGACTCCCCGGTCCGGCACGGCAGCCCCGCCGAGCGGTGCGGATGACGGCTGTACGGGAAGAGCGGGTCGATCCGCGTCCACTCCGCGGCCTCCGCGTCGGTGTACGCGTGCCCCTCCGCGGCGTTCACCCAGAGGTAGACGTGCGCCGGCAGCGCGGCCCGCAGCCGCCGGGCGTGCTCCGCGTGCTCGGGAAGCCCGACGACGCCGACGCTGAAGCGGACGCCCCGCTCCGCCAGCTCCCCGCACTTGGCGAGGAAGCGCTCGTACGGCGTCTGCCCCGGGTGGTACGTGCACCAGAGCGCCACGCTCTCCGGGTCAGCCTCCGCCAGCCAGTCGGTCCGGCAGCTCAGATTCGTCTGGATCGCCACCCGCTCCACGTGGGGGAGCCGGGACAGCTCGACCAGCGCCCGCCGGTACCAGGAGCGGACCAGACCCTCGCCCCAGGGGGTGAAGAGGACGCGCAGCCGGTCCTCGGTCTGCCCGGCGGCCCACCCGGTGAACCGTTCGAGCGCGGCCCGGTCCGCGCGCAGCTGCTCCCGGCTGTCCCGGCGCTTGGCGAACGGGCAGTACGGACAGTCGAAGTCGCAGGAGGAGAGCGGCCCGCGGTAGAGCAAGGTCAGGTCCATGCCGGTGCCCGGGATCGGCGACGGTGTCAGGCCCGTGCCCATGCCCGTGCCCGTGCTCGTGACCGTGCCCGTGACCGTGCCCGGGATCGGGATCGGGATCGGGATCGGCGGAGGTGTCAGGTCCACGGTCGCCGCCTACTTCGGTTCGTACGCGGCCATCGCGGCCCGCACCGAGGGGGAGAAGAGCTCCGGGCCGAGGCCGTCCGAGTGGGCCAGGCCCTCCGCGGACAGCCGGAGCAGCCCGGCCGGAGCCGTCTCGTCCAGCCAGCCGAGGGCCTCGAAGCGGCCCAGCTCCGCCGGGAAGTCCGCGAACGGCGAGGCGCCGAAGCGCTCCTCGTACCCGGCGACCGGCATGCCCTCGGCCTGGAGCAGCGACTGCAGCAGATGGCGGCGCCTGGCCTCCCCGGCGTCGACCCAGCGGCCGACCTCGGCCCGCGAGAAGTCCGCGGTCTCCGTGTACGCGTCGATGATCGAACGGATCTCCCGCATGTCGACGGCGTAGTCGAAGGAGTAGTGGAGGGCCGAGGTGTACGAGCGGGCCCCGCAGCCCAGGCCGATCATGCCGTCGGTCTGACAGGCGTAGTCGTCGGGGCCCAGCGGGGCCGCGTCCGTGCGGCGGAACATCCGCATCGACACCTGCTCGTAGCCGTGCGCGAGGAGATGGTCCCGGCCGTGCCGGTAGAGGCGAAGCCGCTGCTCGTCCCACTCCCGGTCGGCGGTGGGGGAGATCCGGCCGAGCCCGGTGAGCGGCCGGACGTACAGCGGATAGAGGTACAGCTCCTCCGGGCGCCAGACGAGGGCGGCGTCGAGCGAGGACCGCCAGGACTCCTCCGTCTGGCCGTCGATGCCGTAGATCAGGTCGATGTTGAGCACGGGGACACCCGAGTCCCGGATCCGGCCCAGGGCCGATTCGACGTCGGCACGGCGCTGCGGCCGGACGGCCGCCCGCGCCTCGGCCTCCACGAAGCTCTGCACCCCGATGCTGAGCCGGGTCGCGCCCCGCTCGGCGAGCAGGGCGAGGCGGTCGGCGGTCGCCGTCGCGGGCGAGGTCTCCACGGACAGCGGCACCGCCCGCAGATCCACGCCCATCCGCTTCTCGGCGATGTCGCAGAGCCGCTCCAGCTCGGCGGCGGTGAGGAAGGTGGGCGTGCCGCCGCCGAACGCGGCCGTCGCGAACCGCACCGGGGCCGCGTCGCCGAGGGACTCGCGGACGGCCGTGGCCTGCCGGTCGAGGGCGTCGAGATAGCGGGTGGTCAGCTCGTCGGGGGCGCCGATCCGGGTGAAGAGATTGCAGAAGCCGCAGCGGACCTCGCAGAACGGTATGTGCGCGTAGAGGGAGAGCGCGTCCTTCGGCTCGTCCCGCCAGAGCGCGGCGAGCGAGGGCGCGGGGTCGGGGAGCGGCCGGTACGCCGTCTTGTGCGGGTAGGCGTAGACATAGCTCCGGTACGGCCGCGGGGCGGCAGTGTCGCCCAGGCCACGGACTTCGGTCATGCCACGACCTCCTGCTCCGGGCCGGTGAGCTCGAACTCGGCGTACGGGACCGTCCACACGACCTCGTGGCCGAGCCGGTGGCCGGTGTACCCGTCCTCGCCGTACGCGGTGCCGTGGTCGGAGCAGACGATCGCGAAGCACGGGCGGCGGCTGCTCATCGCGGCGAAGAGCCGTCCGATGTGCCGGTCGACGTACTCCAGGGCGGCGGCGTGGGTGGCCCGGGAGTCGCCGGCCTCGCGGGTGGCGCCCGGCAGATGGAACCAGTTGGGCTGGTGCAGCGCGGACACGTTGACGAAGAGGAACAGCCGCTGCTCCTGCGGGAGACCGGCGACCACCTCCTCGGCGCGGGTGACCTGCGACTCGAAGGAGGTGGGGGAGGCCACGCCGAACGACGGCTCCCAGTGGCTCTCCTCGAACAGGCCGGGGAGCACGGTGCCGAGCGGCGGCTGCCGGTTGAAGAAGCCGACCCCGCCGACGCAGACCGTCCGGTAGCCGGCGCCCGCGAGCGCGGACACGAAGTCCGGGGTGTCGTGGACGTAGGTGCCGTCGGCGGTCGTCTCGCTGCCGGCGAAGCGCGCCGCGAACAGCCGCGGGTGCGGGCCGGGGGAGGCCGGTGTCGGCAGGAATCCGGCGAAGATCGCCTGGTGGGAGGCGTAGGTGAAGCTGCCGGGCGCGTGTCGCCGCTCCCAGACGCCGCCGGGGAGATGACGGGCCAGGTGCGGGATGCGGCCCGCGGCCGCGAGCTCGGCCGCCACGTCGTACCGGAGCGTGTCGAGGGTGACCAGGAGCAGATCGTGGCTCCCGACGATCGTGTTCATGTCGGGCTGATTCACGCGGTGCTCGTTCCTGTGGTGCTGGTGCTGGTGCTGGTGCTGGTGCTGGTGGCGGTGCTGGTGGCGGTGGCGGTGCTGGTGAGTCGGCGGGTGCGGGGGAACTGGGCGGCGACCTGCGCCGCGTACGTGTCGAGGCCCTCGGCGCCGCTGCCGGGCAGCCCCGTGAGGCCCGGCAGCAGATCGCCGAAGGCGTTGACCTCGCCCACGGCGAAGCGGCGCCAGCCGGTCGAGGGCAGCAGGTCGACGCCCACGCAGCGGGTGCCGGGGAAGACCGCTGCGGCCCGCTCGCACACGTCGAGCGCGTCGGTCCACCGCGCGCCGGCCGCGGCGATCGCGGCGCGGGCGGCGAGCAGATCACCCCGGGTTCCGCCCAGGTGCAGATTGGTCATGGGGGAGCGGCTGGTGCGGAGCACGGCATGGGTGGCCCGCCCGTCGATCACCACCACCCGCAGGTCGGCCGCCCGGCCGCCCTGGGCGGCCTTGGGCAGCCACCGCTCGACGTGCAGGCCGTCGGGGGCGAGGGCGTCCACGATCGCGGCGACCTCCCGCTCGCTCGTATAGCGCCGTACCCGCAGGGAGTTGTGGAGACGCCCGTCCGGCCCGCGCTCCACCGACGTGGTGGCCTGGACCCGGCCCGCGCTGTTCGTCTCGATCGCGAGCACCCCCGAGGCGGAGGAGCCGTGCGCGAGCTTCACGAACATCCGGCGCAGTCCGGGCTCGGCGGCCAGGGCCCTGACATCGGCCCAGCCGCGTACGACGGGGGCGGACGGGCCGGATGTCGGCGACGCGGGCACGGGCACCCCGGCCGCGCGCAGCAGACCGTGGCTCAGCCGCTTGTCGAACAGGTCCGCCAGTTCCGCCGGGTCGTCGACGAGCACCGCCCCCGCGTCGGCGACGGACCGGGCGAGCTCCGCGACGGCGGCGACGAACCGCGCGTACCAGCGGCCGGTGCCCTCCACCCGCGCCGGATCGTCGACCTCCCGCAGGAGCAGGTCGGCCTCGGGGTCCTCGCCGGGCGAGTCCAGGCGTACGGTCTCGCCCGCCGCGAACCGGGCCCGGCCGCGCAGCACCTCGGGCCAGGACACCACCCGCGCCCCGGGCAGCCCGGCGGACCGCAGGGCGTCCTGGAAGAACGCGACGCGGCGGCCCGCCGGATCCCCGACGACCACGAGGCGCGGGCGGGCGGTCATTCGGCGACCGCGACGTACCGCCAGACGCGGCCGTCCCCCTCGTCGTCCGCCTCCTGCGCGTCGTCGAGGTCGACGGCCACGCCGTACGGGGCGAGCGCGGCGAGCACCCGCTCCCGCACGACCTCCGACAGGTAGTGGTGGGAGAGGTCGAGGTGGCTGAGGTGGGTCAGCGGCTGTCCGTCGAGCAGCGCCGCCGCGCCCTCGTCCGTGAGGACGCCCATCGAGAGGTCGAGCCGCTCGATCCGGGCGACGACGGGGGCGCCCGCCACGGCGGCGGCCACGGCGTCCTGGATCACGCTGTTGCGCAGGCCGAGCGAGCGAAGGGCGGGGAACCCCGCTCCGGAGAGCAGCGGCGCCAGGTCGTCGGCGGTGCTGTCGCCGCCGTACTCGTCGGTGCCGAGCCAGAGTTCCAGCTTCTCCAGGGCGGGCAGGTCACTGCCCACGATCCCGCGCACGACCTCGGCACCCAGACCGCCGGTCTCCACGACCAGGCGCTCCAGACCGGTGTGCCGGATCGAGGGGAAGGCGAGGTCCGAGCCGCCGCGCACCCCGAACTCCCGCAGGGCCGGGTAGGCGGCGAGCAGCGGGGTCACATCGGACTGGATGATCCACGAGATCTCGCAGTCCTCGCCCGTCATGTCGCCGAGGAAGACCGCCTCCAGGGAGGTCAGCCGGTTGTTGGCGGCGATGAGCGCCGTGACGATGTCCGCCGAGGAGTTCTCGTACGCCTCGTCCCAGCCGCCGACGACCAGGGCGCGCACCCGGCCGACGTCGACCGTCTTCAGGAAGCGCTCGAACTGCGCACCCCACTGCTCGTCGTCGTCCTCGCAGTAGGTCGGCGAGGAGAGCCGCCAGGCGACCGCCCCGGCGTCGGGAAGTTCGACCCGCGTGTCCGAGTCCGTGTCCTGGAAGTGGAACACGGGCAGCCCGTGGAATTCCTCGAGGTAGTGGCCAACGGTCATGACTGCGCTCCCGGACGACGGACGGCGTGGATCGGCTGATGGCAAGAGTTCTACCAAGCGGCACCGACAACACCCTCCGGCGGGTGGGCCTCCGAGGAGCCCGGGCCCGATTGTCAGACCCGGCCTCTAGCGTCGTTCTCGTGTTCGGCCGCACCGCGCCGAACGGGGAGGGGAGAGCCATGTACCGGCAGGGAGACGTGCTGATCGCGCCCGTCACGGAGACGGCCGTTCCGGAGCGGGTGAAGGCGGCGGCGGGGGAGCCAAGGGACGCCCGGGGCCGACTGGTCCTGGCCCTCGGCGAGGTCACCGGGCACGCCCACGCGGTTCCCGGGCCCGGCCGGCTCGTCCGGGAGCCGGGGCCCTTCGGGCCGCTGCTGCTCGAACTGCCCGAGGGCGGACGGGTGGTGCACGAGGAGCACGCCCCGATACCGCTGCCCAAGGGCTGGTACCGGGTGGTGCGCCAGCGGGAGTACGTGCCCGGGGCGTACCGGATCGTCGCGGACTGACCGAGAGAGACCTGGGGGCTTGCACATGAACCACGCCGACATGAACCACGCCGACATGAACCACGCCGACATGAACCACGCCGACATGAACCACACCACCGCGCAGGACAAGTGGCGGTCCGTCGCCGCGGCCACCGGTCCGGCCGACCGGGCCGCCGCGGAGGCGGGAGTCCGGCTCGCCTACCGCACGGCGGGCCTCGCCGAACCGGAGCGCGTGCTCTGGGCGGACTCGCCGCTCGCGGCCGTCGCCCTCGTGAAGGGGCTGGACGACCAGGGCCGTTCGGTACGCGACGAGGTGCGCACCCGGCCGTGGGCCGAGGAGCGGCGCCGGCTCCACGACGCCCTCGGCCCGGCCGGCTGGGCGGGCCACGGGCAGGCGACCGGGGCCCACCTCTGGGACCTCACCCGGAGCCTGGCCGACCGGATACGGGCCGGGGTGACGGAGGCCGCGACCGCCGCCGGGCAGCCCGCGCGGGCCGTCTCCAGCACCGTCGCGGACTCCGGCGGGGAGGCCCTTCCCGTGTCTTCCGCGCGGGAGGCGACCGCCGTGCGGCTCGTGCTGCTCGACGCGGTGCTCGGTCAGCACGACGCCGCCTGGCTGGCCGCCTTCGAGGGGCAGGGCGACCGCCTCGCCGGCCTGGCCGCCGTCGCCGAACACGCGGGCTGGTGGTGGCCGTACGAGAAGGTCGCCGTGGTCTGCGAGCGGCCCGTCGAGCTGCACCGGGACGAGGCCGGGCGGCTCGACCGGGGCGACGGACCCGCGCTGGCCTTCGCCGACGGCTTCGCCCTGTACGCCTGGCGGGGGATGACCGTGCCCGCCGACTTCCTCGCCGGACTCGCCGGTCTCACCCCGGAGCGGATACGGGAGGAGGAGAACGCCGAACTGCGGCGCGTGATGCTGGAGTACTACGGCTACGACCGCTATCTCGCCGCCTCGGGCGCGCGGCACGAGCACCGGGACGAGACCGGCGTCCTGTGGCGGATCGAGCTGGCCGACGACGAGGACGTGGTGATGGTGGAGGTGGTCAACTCCACGCCCGAGCCGGACGGCAGCCACCGTACGTACTGGCTCCGGGTCCCGCCCACGACCCGGACCGCGCGGGAGGGCGTCGCCTGGACCTTCGGGCTGCAGCCCGACGCGTACGAGCCGCTCGTCCAGACCTGAGCGCGCGGCCCGGGGCCTGCGACCCCGGAGGAGCCGTGCGGCCGTGCGGAGGCACGACTGGTACGGAGAGGTGAAGGGCGCCGGCGGTCGGGAGTGGCGCACGGGAGGCGGCGGTGGCGGGTGCTGGGATGTGGCCGCCGGAGCCCCGGCACCCAGTCTCGAAGGGACCGCCCGTGACGATCCGTCGGCCAAGCGCCGCCCGCACCGCCCGTCTGCTCGCCGCCACCGCCGTGCTCGGCGGGCTGCTCGTCGGCACCGCGGCGCCCGCGCTGGCCGCCGCACCCGGGCGGACTGCCCCGCGTGCCGTCCGGGCCGAGGCGCCCGCCACGGTCACCGTCACCGGCCACGGGACCGCGTCCGCGGCGCCCGACCTGGCGATCCTCTCCGTCGGGGTCGAGGCCACCCGTAAGACCGCGAAGGAGGCGATGGCCGCGCAGAACACCGCCGCCGAGGCCCTGCTCGCCGTGCTGGACAAGCAGGGGATCGCCGAGCGGGACATCCGTACCGACAGCCTCTCGCTGTCACCGGTCTACACGCAGAACGCCGCGGGGGAGAGCAAGGTGACCGGCTACCAGGCCGGGCAGTCCTTCTCGGTGAAGGTCCGGGAGATCGACAGGTCCGGTCAGGTCATCGGCGCCGTCAACGACGCCACCGGGGAATCCGGCCGGATCAACGGCGTGGTCTTCGACGTCGCCGACCCGTCGGCCCTGCGGGTGAAGGCACGCGAGGCCGCCTACCGGGACGCCTACGACAAGGCGGCGCAGCACGCCAGGCTCAGCGGCCACCAGCTCGGCCGGCTCGTCTCGCTCAGCGAGGGAGAGTCCGCGCGCCCCGGTCCCGGCGCCGCGCCCGGCGTCGCCCACGACGAGGCGAGCGTCCCGATGGCCCCCGGTGAGATCGAGGAGCAGGTCACCGTCTCGGCGGTCTTCGAGCTCGTGTGACCCGTCGAGGGGGCACGAGGGTCCGTCTACCGAGCCGGTGGCCGGATGCCGGAGGGCGTGTCGTCCCCGTCCGGGACCTGGCCGGTGTTCTCGCCGCTGTCAGCGCCGACGCCGGGGCCGACATCGGCGCCGACTCCGGAGCCCGCGCCGGAGCCGACCCCGGAGCCCGCGCCGACTCCGGAGCCCGCGCCGATGCCGACGCCCCGGCCCCGGCCCGTGCCCGTGTCGTCGCCGAGGCCTGTGTCCCCGTCCTCGCCTTCGCCCCCGTTGCCGTCCTCGCCCGGCAGGTTCAGCTCGCGGGCGAGGGCGGCGTCGGCCCAGCGCAGCATCGCGGTGCGGGAGAGGGAACCGGCGTAGGCCGTCGTCTGGACGGCGAGGCCGTCGAGGAAGGCGGTGAGCCGCCAGGCCGCGGCCGCCGGGTCCGGGCAGTGGAACTCCCCGGCCTCGGCCCCCTCCGCGATCACCCGGGTCAGCGCTGCCTTCCACTCCTGATCGAGGGAGGCGGCGACCCGGCGCAGCGCGGGGTCGCGCAGGGAGGCCGCCCAGCCCTCGATCCACAGCCGCCAGCCCTTGGCCTGCCCGGTCGGCGCGTACCAGCGCACGGCGGCCCGGAGGCGGCGTACGGCGCTGGAGCGGCGCCCGAGGAGCCGGCGCAGATGGGCCAGGTCGCCCTCGGCGGCGTGTGCGAAGGCCGCGGCGACCAGCTGTTCCTTGGAGGAGAAGTGGTAGAGCACCAGAGCGTTGCTCACCCCGAGCGCCGAGGCCACGTCGGCGATCCGGACGGCGGCGACCCCGCGCGCCTCGATCTGCTCGACGGCGGCCCGGAGCAGCTCCTCCCGCCGCTCGGCCACGCTCAACCGCACTCTCGCCACGTCACGCACCTTACACAGCACGTGACGCGGGCATGATCGTCAGCGGCTCCGGGCGGGCGGGGGTTCAGTACCAGCCGAAGCGTTCGGCGATCTGCGGCAGCCGCTCGTCCACCAGCGCGTGCGCCGCGGCGCGCGGACTCGTGCCGTCCGCCTCCGCCCGGTCGAGCATTCCGTCGACGAGCGTCCGCATGGCCCCGCGCACCCGGGCGAAGGCCTGGTCGGCGTCGGCCTCGATGTCGCCGAAGAGCGTCCACCACCACCAGGCGTTGGTGCAGGAGTTCACGACGACGTCGGGCAGCACCGTGACCCCCCTCGCGGCGAGGGCCTCCTCGGCCTCGGGCAGCACCGGCATGTTCGCCGCCTCGGCGATCCAGCGGGCCGTGATCCGTCCCTGGTTCCCGGCGTCGATCGCGTACGAGACGGCCGCCGGGACCAGGACCTCCGCCTCGGCCGCGAGCCAGGCGTCACCGGGCTCCTCCCGGTCGCCGGGCCGCAGCGCGGAGCGGTCGACCGCTCCGTGGGCGTCCCGGGCCGCGAGCAGCGCCTCGACGTCGAGGCCGTCGGGGTTCACGATCGTGCCCCGGACGTCGGCCACGGCCACCACCCGCAGCCCGGCACGGGCCAGGAACCGGGCGGTCGCCCCGCCCATCGTGCCGAGCCCCTGCACCGACACCCGGGTCCCCGTGTAGGCCCGGTCGGCCCGGTCGAGGGCGGTCAGGACCGACTCGGCGACCCCCAGACCGCCGACCAGCTCGTCGAGGCCGATGCCGTCGACCTCGATCGCGAAGGCGTCGGCGAGCCGCCGGCGGGCCGCCGCCTCGTCGTCCAGGAGCGGGTACACGGCCTGCACCGAGGAGACCAGGCCCGCCTCGGCGGCGGCGCGGTCCACCAGGTCCTGGGTGAGTCCCAGGTCCTCCCCGGTGGTCCAGAACCGCTCGACGTACGGCCGCATCGCCCGCAGATAGCGCACGAGGACGCCGTACGCCTCGGGGGAGCGGGGATCGCAGTCGATGCCGCCCTTGGCGCCGCCCAGCGGCACGTAGCGGGCCTCGGGGTCGTAGTGCAGGGCCTCCTTCATGGTCATCCCCCGGGCGAGCCCCGTGACCTCATCGACCGAGCAGCCCTCCCGCATCCGCAGGCCGCCGCTGGCCACCCCGCGCACCAGCCGGTCGATCACCAGATGGCCCCGGCGACCGGTCACGTGGTCGGTCCAGCCGACGGAAAGCAGGGGGGCGGAACTCATCGGACATCTCCTCGGGAGGGACGGGCGGGGCGGGGCAGGACGGGCGTGACACGGACGGGCGGGCCAGGTGCGGGCCGGCCGGGAGGCCCGTACCACCGGCCGGACATACTGAATGACGGTTCAGTATGGCTGACCGTACGGGCCGTTCGCGGCGCGGGCCGCCCATAATGGAACGACCCCCAGAGATCAGGAGGTCCTGTGACCGGTACCGGCTCCGACCGCTCGCCACGGGCCCGGCTGCGCGCGCTGCGCCCCGAGTCCTTCGGCGCGGACCCCACGGGCGAGCGCCTCGCCCGCATCCACCGCTCGCCGAACTTCGCGGACGGGATCTTCCAGAACCCCGAACCCGCCCGACGTGGCCCCTCGGGCTCCAGTGTCGAGTTCGCCAAGATCTACTTCGACAAGGAAGCCCGTTCGCGCCGCGCCCCCACCGGCACGATCCCGGTCCACCCCACCACGGTGGCCGACCTGGCCAGGCCCCCGGCCACCGGGCTGCGCCTGACCTGGATGGGGCACTCCGGCGTCCTCGCCGAGATCGACGGCCACCGGGTGCTCTTCGACCCGGTCTGGGGCGAGCGCTGCTCCCCGTTTCCCTTCGCCGGCCCCAAGCGGCTCCACCCGGTGCCCGCGCCGCTCGCCGCCCTCGGCCCGGTCGACGTCGTCGTGATCTCGCACGACCACTACGACCACCTCGACCTGCCGACGATCAAGGCGCTCGCCACCACCGACACCGTCTTCGCGGTGCCGCTGGGCGTCGGCGCCCATCTGGAGCGGTGGGGGGTGCCCGCCTCCCGGCTGCGCGAGCTGGACTGGAACGAGTCCACCGAGATCGGCGAGCTGCGGCTCACGGCCACCCCGGCCCGGCACTTCTGCGGCCGCGGACTGCGCAACCGGCAGATGACGCTCTGGGCCTCCTGGGTCGTGACCGGCCCCTCCCACCGGATCTTCCACAGCGGGGACACCGGATACTTCTCCGGATTCAAGGACATCGGCGCGGCCCACGGCCCCTTCGACGCCACCATGATCCAGATCGGTGCCTACTCGGAGTTCTGGACGGACATCCACATGACCCCCGCCGAGGGCATGCGGGCGCATCTCGACCTCCAGGGCGGCGGGCCGTCCGGGGTGATGCTGCCGATCCACTGGGGCACCTTCAACCTCGCCCCGCACCCGTGGGCCGAACCGGGGGAGGGCACCGTCGAGGCCGCCGCCGGAGCCGCTCAGCGGATCGCCCTGCCCATCCCGGGCGAACCCTTCGAGCCGGGCGCCGAACAGGTGCCCGACAGCCCGTGGTGGCGTCCGGTCGCCCGTGTCCCCTCCGACGGCTGGGCGGAACCGACTCTCACCGACGGTGACGGTTCGGGTGCCGGTGTGTCGCACGGGAAAGCGGATGTGAACGCGGACGCAAACACGGGTGCGAACACCGGCGCGGACGCGGGGCGGACCTCCGGCGAACCCGGCACGGACGCCGGCCGGGGTGCTCCCGAGGCGGCACGGACCCCCTGAGGCCGCGAGCGGACCGGGCGGTTCGCACCCCTCCCGGGATTCCGTTCGAGGGGCATTTCCGCAGAGGGCGGAGGCGTGGGACGCCTCCGCCCTCTGCCGTTCCCGGCGCTCCACGCCCCCTCTGCGCGATGACGTCGAGTTTCGGCCGAAGCTTCTCGGCCTGCCGGGCCGGCGGCGGTACCAGAGCGGGCCGGTCTGCGGGTGAATTTGCCAACTGCGCACCGCACATGAACGGTTGACGACTACAGTGTGTGGCTGGTGATCATCGGTAGGCTCTCAGCGCACATGGGGCACACCCCCCGGCCCCACTCATCGCAGCACCCCCCCGTAGTCCCCTCCCGCAGTACGCCGATTCCTGGGCACGTACGTACCAAGGACACGCATGTCTCAAGTTCGCGCACCCGCCTCGCGGTCCGATCGACGCGAGGGCGGCCGGCACGGCCGGTCAGGCGCCCGCCCCGCCCCCGGTACCGGTGGCAACCCCCCGGCACGGCCCCCCGCTTCGCACGCCGTGGAAACCCGCTTACGCCCCCAACTCCTCCGTACCTCCGTGCTTCCCGCCGTCGCGGTGGCACTGGGCGGGGCCGCGGCCGTGCTCTTCACCATCCGATCCACCGGCGCCACCCCGACACCCGGCCTCTGGGCCGCGCTCACCGGAGCCGCCGCGATCACGGTGGCCTCCGTGACGGCCGCCGCGCTCGGCGCCGACCGCGCCGCCAAGGCGGTCCTCGGCCGCTGCAAAGCCCTGCGCCGCACCAGCGCCCGCCACCAGGGCGAACTGCAGACGGTCATCGAACAGTTGCGCAAGGGCGAGGGCCTTCCGCCCCGCCCCGCGCCGCCGGCCGGCGCCCCCTCCGGCGACGAATTCGACCTGCTCTCCCAGGAGCTGACGCGCTCTCACGAGGCCGCCGTGGCAGCCGTCGTACAGGCGTCCAAGCTCTCCAGCAGCGTCGGGGACGAACAGAAGGTCGAGGTCTTCGTCAACCTCGCACGGCGCCTGCAGTCCCTGGTCCACCGAGAGATCCAGCTCCTCGACGAGCTGGAGAACGAGGTCGAGGACCCCGAGCTGCTCAAAGGCCTGTTCCACGTCGACCACCTGGCCACCCGCATCCGCCGGCACGCCGAGAACCTCGCCGTGCTCGGCGGCGCCGTCTCCCGCCGCCAGTGGTCGCACCCGGTCACCGTCACCGAGGTGCTGCGCTCCTCCATCGCCGAGGTCGAGCAGTACCCGCGGGTCAAGCTCGTCCCGCCGATCGACGGTGCGCTCCGGGGCCATGCCGTGGCCGACGTCATCCACCTCCTCGCCGAACTCGTCGAGAACGCCACGCTGTTCTCCGCGCCGCACACCACCGTGCTGCTCCGCGCGCAGTACGTCACGGCCGGCCTCGCGATCGAGGTCGAGGACCGCGGTCTCGGCATGTCCGTCACCGAGCAGGACAGGATGAACGCCCTGCTCGCCGACCCCGACCAGGTCAACGTCGCGCATCTGCTCCAGGACGGCCGCATCGGACTCTTCGTGGTCTCGGCCCTCGCCCGCCGCCACGGCATCGCCGTACGACTCCAGTCCAACATCTACGGCGGCGTCCAGGCCGTCCTCGTGCTCCCGCAGGGCCTCCTCGGGGCCGACCCCGAGGGGCTCACCCGGCACGACACCCCGCACGAGCGCCAGGGGGCCGAGGCCACCGGATCCGCCACGGTCCCGCCGCACCAGGTGCGGACACGGCCCCTGCCGACGGCGCAGTCGCACCTGCCGTCGCAGCCCACGCCCGCGGCCGCCGCCCCGGCGCCGCCCTCGGCTCCCATGACGGCGCCGGCTCCCATGACGGCCCCGGCTGCCCTGACGGTGCCGATGACGGCCCCCATGAACGCCCCCTTGAACGCCCCCCTGAACGCCCCCATGACCGCCCCGGCACCGGCGCGACCGGCCGGGGCGGAGCACTCCGGCCCCCCGGCCTCCCTCCTCTCGCCGCTCCCCCCGGCGCCCGAGACCGATGGCCGGCCCGCGCTCCCCAAACGGCGCGCCCAGGAGCACCTCGTCCCGCAGCTGCGCGACGAACCGGTGGCCCGCACGCCTGAAGAGCACGCCCTGCACGACCCCGGCCTGATGGCCGCGTTCCAGCGCGGCATCGGTCTCGCCGAGTCCCAGCCCGCCCCCCACGAATCGCCGCGTCCAGGCGACGCGCACAAGGAGTAGAAACCATGGCGAGCAATGTGCCGACCGGCCATTCCTCGGACCTCGACTGGCTGCTGAGCGGCCTCGTCCAGCGGGTCCCGTACACCCGCAACGCCGTTCTGCTCTCCTCCGACGGCCTCGTGAAATCCGTCCACGGCCTCGACCCCGACGCCGCCGACCACATGGCGGCCCTCGCCTCCGGCCTGTACTCCCTCGGCCGCAGCGCCGGTGCCCGGTTCGGCGACGGCGGCGAGGTGCGGCAGGTGGTCGTGGAGCTCGACTCCACCCTCCTGTTCGTGACCACGGCGGGCTCCGGCACCTGCCTGGCGGTGCTGGCCGGCCGAGAGGCCGACGCCGCCGTCCTCGGGTACGAGATGGCGATGCTCGTCAAGAGCGTCCGGCCGTACCTGGTCACCCCCGCCCGGCAGGCAGCCGGAGCGGTGGGCGGCATCGGCCAGTGATCGTGACGACCTCCGAGGAAGGGCCCTGGCTCGACGACGCGGCCGGCCGGCTGATCCGTCCGTACGCCGTCAGCGGTGGCCGGACCAGGCCGACCACCGCACTGGACCTGCTGTCCATGGTGATGGCGACCGGATCGTCACCCCAGGCCCACATGGGCCCGGAGCACAGCCTGGCCCTCGGGCTGTGCTCCGGGCCCACCTCGGTGGCCGAGATCGCGGCGCAGCTACGGCTTCCCGCCGTGGTCGCCAAGGTCCTGCTCTCCGACCTCCTGGACTGCGGGGCGCTCACCGCCCGCGCTCCCCGGTTCCACGCCAACCCGACCGACCGTTCCTTGCTGGAGGCAGTGCTCGATGGCCTACGACAACGGCTCTGAGCGACACGACCGTCTCGCGACCCCCTCGTTCCCGACCGCCCTCAAGATCCTGGTGGCGGGCGGCTTCGGCGTGGGCAAGACGACCTTCGTGGGCGCGGTCAGCGAGATCGCACCGCTGAGCACCGAAGAACTGCTGACCGCGGTCAGCGCCGCGACCGACAGCCTGGAGGGCGTGGAGTCCAAGACCACGACCACCGTGGCCCTGGACTTCGGCCGCATCACGCTCGACGACCGGCATGTCCTCTACCTCTTCGGCACCCCCGGCCAGGAACGCTTCTGGTTCATGTGGGACGAACTCTCCGAGGGTGCGCTCGGGGCGGTCGTCCTGGTCGACACCCGCAGGCTCCAGGAGTGCTTCGCCGCCGTGGACTTCTTCGAACGGCGGGGCATCCGGTTCGTCGTGGCGATCAACGAGTTCGACGGCTCCTTCCGCTACGAGCCGGACGAGGTACGGGCCGCGCTCGACCTCAAGCCGGAGGTGCCGGTCGTCCTCTGCGACGCCCGCATCTCCAGCTCGGGCATCAGCACCCTGCTGACCCTCGTCCAGCATCTGCTCACCCATACCCCGGCCGCCGTGCCGAGCTACGGAGCCACGTCTTGACGTACGACCCCACCGGTCACCTCCTGCTGACTCCCGTCGACAAGGACGCGCCGGCCCGGGTGCGGCGGCTGCGCGAACTCGGCATCGGGGAGCGGCCGGAGCCGGCGTTCGACGCGTTCGCCCACCGGCTCGCGGACGTGACCGGGGTCCCGTTCTCGATGGTCAACTTCATCGACGGGAACCGGCAGTTCTTCGCCGGGCTGCACACCCCCGAGAGCAGCCACACGGGCAGCGGCCCGGGTGCGGCCGCCGCGGCCACCACGGGAGCCGGCGGCATCGGCCGCTTCATGGCACGCGACCACGGCTACTGCCCGCACGTCGTGGTGCGCCGCAAGGCGCTCGTCCTGGAGGACGTCCGCGACTACCCGCGCTTCGCGGGGAACCCGGTCGTGGACGAGATCGGCATCCGCTCCTACATGGGGGCGCCGCTGATGGACCGCACCGGTGTCGCACTCGGCACCGTCTGCGTGGTCGACACCGAGGTCCGGCCGTGGGGGCGCGCCGGGCTGGAGACGATCAAGGCGATGGCGACGGAGCTGATGGAGCAGATCGACCGTCGCGAGGACGGCATGCTCTGACCGCCACGAGCTCGGCGTAAGAGGGCGTCACGGAGAGTGCGTGGCCTGCTCCTCGTGTGCGGCCTCTCCGGGGTGCGGGGAAAGGGTTCGTGACCACCAGGGAAAGTGCGGTATTGTTCTCATGCGCGTCCAGCCGGGGGAAACCCCAGGTCAGACGGGCAGCGGGACGTGGCGCAGCTTGGTAGCGCACTTGACTGGGGGTCAAGGGGTCGCAGGTTCAAATCCTGTCGTCCCGACTTGAAAGAGTCGCAGGTCAGAGGCCGTTTCAGAGCAATCTGAAACGGCCTCTGACTCGTTTTTGGGGACCACTTGGGGACCAACTCGCCTTGACCGCGTCAGCGGGCGACCACGATCGGGCTGGGCAGGGACCGGGGCGCGCGGAGCGCGCTGAGGTGTGCCGAGAGTGCGGCGCCGGCGGCGGTGATCTTGTGCACGTCGGGGTGCAGGTACCGCTGGGTGGTGGTCAGAGAGCCATGGCCGGCGATCTTGCGCAGGACGTGCACCTGGACCCCGGCATCGGCGAACCAGGTGAGTCCGGTGTGCCGGAGGTCGTGGCGGCGCAGGTGCTCGTAGCCGAGCTTCGTGACGACGTCGTCCCAGTGGGTCGCGTCGCGCAGGACCGCGGTGGAGATGCGACCGCCCCGGGGGCCGGTGAACATGCGCGCGTCGGGGTTGGGGCCGGCGGCGAGGATGCGCTGCGCGACCAAGGGGCGGATCTCCTCGATGATGGGGACCTGGCGGGCCCGCTTGCCCTTCGTTCCCTTGTCGATGAGGCCGCCGGGGGCGGGGGTGGTCTGGCGTCGGACGGTCCAGATCCAGTTGGTGGTGTCGATGTCCCCGACTCGGCAGCCGGAGACCTCGCCGATACGCGCGGCCGTACACGCGGCGAAGAGGACGACCTCGCCCCAGCCCCGGAACTCGCCGTGGGAGACGGCCACGAGTGCGTCGGCCAGCTCGGCGAGTGCCTCCCAGCCGGGGAGGGCCAGTGCTCGCGGGTCGAGGAGCTCGTCCTCGGCTTGCTTGTAGAGCTTCTGCCAGCCCGTCACGCGGGCCGGGTTGACCTTGATGATGCCGTCGCGGACTGCTTGCTCCATGACCCGGACCAGCACGGCGATGGTGTTCTTGACGGTCGAGCGACCGTGCTCGTCGGCGATCCAGTTCTGGACCGTTCGGTCGATGGCCCCGTTGGTAATCATCCGGACCGGCAGATGCCCGAGAGCCGGCACTACGCGTACTCGCCATCCTGAGAGATAGGGATCGCGCGTCTTCAATTCCAGACTGCGCAGGGCGAGTTCCATGTTCGTCTCGCCGTAGTCGGCGAGCTTCATGGTGGCCACGGATGGGGCAAGGCCGGCCTCGGCGGCCTCGATGATGGTCTGGATCCACGCCTGCGCCTCTTCTTCGCTGTCCTTCCCCTCGGATACGGACTTCCGGCGCTTGGTCGTGGGGTCGAACCAGCGGACGCGAGCACGGTACGGGTTCGCTCTATTGGGCCTGTATTCGACGTCCGTGGAGAGGCGTACACCGACAGGAACGGATTCTATATGGGCCATTAAGCCTTCCGGTTGGGGGTGGTGCGGCGGCTGCTTAGCCATTCCTCGACATCGGTTGCGCTGTACATGACCACGCGGTCGGATATGGAGATGTAAGGAGGGCCCTCGCCCCCGCCGACGGTGACGACGGCGTCGCCGAGTTCCGCGCCGCGCTCGACCGCATCGTGCTGCACCCCGCCTGACCACGCCCCACGACGACCTTCTGGAGCTCCCTGTGCCCCGCCCGTACGTCCTGCTGTCCGCCGCCGTCTCCATCGACGGCTACCTCGACACCCGCCCAGGCGAGGACAGGCTCCTGCTGTCGAACAAGCAAGACTTCGACCGCGTCGACTCCGTGCGCGCGAGCGTCGACGCGATCCTGGTCGGAGCCGGGACCCTCCGCGCCGACAACCCCCGACTCCTGGTCAACTCGGAGGAGCGCCGGGCCGCCCGAGTGTCCGCGGGGCAGTCGGAATACCCGTTGAAGGTCACCATCACCGGCACGGGCGAACTCGACCCCGACTGGAAGTTCTGGCACCACGGCGGCGAGAAGCTCGTCCTTGCCGTCGGCGACAAGGCCGCCGAGAAGTCCCGTGCCAATCTCGGTGACCTCGCCACCATCCAGGGCATTCCCACCGAGGCCACGTGGCCGACCGCGCTCGACGTCCTTGGCGATGTCTACGGCGTCAGGCGGCTCATGGTCGAAGGCGGCGGCACCATCCACACCCAACTCCTCGAGCAGGCGCTCGCCGACGAACTCCATCTCGTCATCGCCCCGCTCCTCGTCGGACAGCCCGACGCCGTTCGGATGCTCGGACCCGCGCACTACCTCGGTGGCCCCTCCGCGCGCCTCCGACTCCTGGAGACCTGCCAGATCGGCGACGTGGTACTCCTGAGGTACGCCCCCAAGGACATTTCGACGGAGCCCCGATGAGTAGCACCCCCGATTCCGCCGGCACACCAGATGCCGGTCGCGAACCCAGCGCGGAGGACCGATCCTGGCTCACCCTCGCCTGTGAGCTCGCCACCCTCTGCCCACCGTCGACAACCGCCTTCAGCGTGGGCGCGGTCATCGTCGCGGCCGACGGAACCGAGCTCGCCCGCGGGCACTCCCGAGAGAGCGACCTCCACGACCACGCCGAGGAAGCCGCGCTCGCCAAGCTGCCCGCAGACGATCCCCGCCTCGCGGCCGCCACGATCTACAGCTCCCTCGAGCCCTGCGCCAAGCGCGCCTCTCGACCGCGCCCCTGCGCTCAGCTCATCCGCGACGCGGGAATCCGCCGAGTGGTCACCGCATGGCGCGAGCCCGACACCTTCGTCCACGGCGCCGACGGCGCCGAGCTTCTGGAAGACGCCGGGGTGACGGTCATTGAACTACCCGAGCTCGCGCACGCCGCACAGGCTCCCAACCGCCACCTGCTCTGACCGTGGCGCCGGAGGTGCGGTCCGAGCACCCTGCCCCCACCTGTGACGGAGTCCGTGCTGTTGCGGGGCCGCCAGGAGTGTTGATCGAGTGGGCTCTCGCACGGGGCTCCCCATTCGCCCGGGCTTCCTCCACTCGCTGTGGTGGGCTGCGGAGTTGGGCAGTGGCGACGCGGTCTCAACGCAGGCGGCTGCCCCGATGAGCGGTAGTCGCTGTGCCGTGCATCACATGGAGGTGGGTGCGCGTGCTGCGGGGTGGAGATACTGCCTGTTCAGAGGTTGCTTATGAGTGGTCTCGATCTTGCACTCCGTGCTGGCGCGGGTGCGGTCGGTGAACTTTCTTCGAACGCGGATGAGTGTTTCGGAACTGATTTCGCTTAAGTGGTCGATGGGAGAGCAACACGCCCTCCTTCACCGGGAGTTGGTGCCAACCCATCTATAAGGAAGTGTCCGTGACCACTGCAGTGCTGCTGTGCCCGCGGAATGCGGGAGGCCCGCGTGCGTGACGCGACCGGGCCCGACCCGGGTCACGCAGGCGGCGTACACACGACGTCCCCGCTGCCGCTCGACTTCGAGGCGTTCGTCCTCAGCCACCAGGAGTTCTTCCACCTCTACGCCGAACTCCACTGCGGCAGCCGTGCGACGGCCGAAGCCGTCGTCCATGAGGTCTTCCTGGAGATCCTGACCTCCTGGGACGAACTCCTCCAGGAGGATGAGCTGGAGCGCAGGACCCTCGCGGTACTCCACCGGCACGTGGCGAGGCGCCTCGCCCGGGAGGGGCGTGACCCCGCGTACGTCATCAACGGTCCGATCGGCCAGAACCTGCGCGCCCTGCGTGGCGAACTGGAGTTCGCGCCGAGCCGGATCGGCCTGTACGAGGCGATCTCGGAACTGCCTGTACGCCAGTACACCGTGATCGTGATGCGCTTCCTGATGGGGTACTCCACCAAGCAGGTCGCCCGGTACATGCACATCGACGAACGCACCGTGAACCACCACTGCCGCCGGGCCAAGGAACGCCTGGGCAAGAAGCTGGGCTTGCCCACCCGTGCCGCGGCCCGGCAGAAGGAAGGCCAGCAGTGACCCGCACCATCGACGACCTCCTGGAAGACGCTGCGGTCCCCGTCGCGGGGAACCCTCGCTTCGATGTCGGCGCCGCCCTGCGCCGCCTCGCCGCAGACGCCAGCCGCAGTTCGACTCCGCCCTCCATCCACCTCGCCGGCGCTGCACGGGCGGGCCGCCAGCTGTCGACCGTATGCCGGTGGGCGATCAACGCCCCCAGCGCGCCCGCCGACATCAGCCGCCTCGCGGACGCTCCCACCCGCGGGACCAAGGGAGAGTTCGACGAGGACGGCGCCGCTGTCTTCGCCTGCCTGCTCTTCCTCACCGGCCACCCCGAGAGCGCCCAGTTCTGGTGGCAGCTGTCGGCCGGCGCCGGAAACCGCATCGCCGCCTACTGCCTTCACCTGCACCACCTCGCCCTCGGCGAGCACCGCGAAGCCGCGCACTGGCGGCACGAGGTCACCGCGTCCTCTGCTGAGGGCGGCGGGATCGACGAGGTCCTCCTGGACTGCCTTAGCGCCGTTGCCTCCTACGTCAGGAAGAACGGTTCGGTGGGCAGCACTCCACCCACCGGCCAGCTGGAGATGGAAGTCGACCGGCTCGCCGGCGACGACGGCATTTCCGGCCCTCCCGACCGGCGCCTTGCCGATCGCCTACGCGAGTTCGCGAACCGCTGATCCACTGCACCACCAGCACGTCAACCACACCGAAGGGAGCCCTCCGGGCACCGCAGCGCCCGGAGGGCTCCCTTTCGCATCCCGAAAGGACTCGTCCTATGACCATCTCCCACACGCCGCCATCGGGCCCCGGTCTGATGCGGCGTTCCCGTGGCCTCTTCCGCTGGGGTCGGCGACAGCGCCGCGCCGCCGCCGGGCACTTCGTGCGCGGCCTCAGTTACGGCGCCGGGATCACTGCGGCGAGCCTCGTGGGCTACTGGCTCCAGCAGTTGTGGTGACTGCCCCACGGGCCCTGCCACGCCCACGCTGGATACGGATCGCAGTTCCGTTCGCTTTCTGCGGTACGGGTCGGTGAGAGCCGCCGAGATCCTGGTCATGCTCCTCGGCCCGGCGTCGCGCATTCGCGATGGCGGGCCCAGATTCCAGCGGGCACAGAGCGGAGTGGACAAGCGATGAGACAGCGGCCAGGGACGGACCGCAGGTGCTCGCCAGGTCGATGCGGACCGTTCGGTCGCAGAGCCGTTCCACCTGTGCGGGGTCGTACGAGATGAGCAGGACCGTCCGGTTGCCCCGCAGGGCCGCCACGGACTCCGCGACCGTGTCGCGGCTGCGCTCGTCCAGTGCGCTTATTGGCTCATCGAGCAGGAGGGCCACCGGTTGGAGGGCCAAGCTTCCGGCCAGACAATGCCGTTGGCGTTGCGAACGGCTGGGTGTCCCGTCGGTCGGAGATCTCGCTCCACAGGCCTGCATCGCGCAGCGGCACGGGCCAGACCCTCGGCCGCACGCTCTACGCCTGCTCGCCCGCCACACCAGCACGACAATTCGCACTACGACCCTCATCACGCTGGGCCCTGACCACCGCGGCACTCGCCGTCACGCCGGTCCGAGAGGCACTGGACGGCCGCGTCGTGAGACGGGCGTGGACGGGGAGGAGCTGCTGGCCGGCTTCGACCCTTCCTCGATCTCCCGCAAGAGGATGCCCTTCGACGCCTACCTGTCCATGGCCGGATGCCGCCCGCATAACCAGCAGGCGTCCACGTAGGGGACTACCCCGGCTGCGGGGCCACGAGCGACTGTGGCCGAGAAGCGTCGGATGTGGACGTCCGCGGTTCCCAGGCGGGGGCGCGCGCTCGAGACGCGTGAGATGCGGCGCGATCGGGGCGCGCGCACCATGGCCGTGACGCCATCTGTCGAGGGAGGTCGCCGTGCCCTAGGACCCGTGGGACCGACCGGGTCGCCCCACCGGGGCCCTGCCGAGCGGGTCCGCCGCGTCCCCAGCGCCCTGGTAGAAGGAGCATCGTCATGGCCGTCCGTCATCAGCTGATTAGCCGTCCCTCGCATGCGGTGTGGGCCGTTCTGGCCGATCCGACCCGCTACGGCGAATGGGTGGTGGGCCCGTCCGAGTCCACGCCCCTCGATCGTTCCTGGCCGGAGGTCGGCTCCCGGCTTCGCTACACCGTCCGTCTCGGCCCCTGGTCGACCGACGGAACCACCACGGTCCGCCACGCCGTCTCCGGCTGCGAGCTGGAGCTGGAGGCGGTGTTCAAGGCCCTCGGCACCACGGCAAGGATCTTCCTCCAGCTCAGGCCGTGGGGAGAGCAGACTCTGGTCGTCTGCGACGAGCACCCGCTGCGAGGGCTGGGCGGGACTCTGCACAACTCCGTCAGCGAGGCAGCCCTCCAGCTCCGGCACCGTGGGATGCTGGCCCGCCTTGCCAGGGTCGTGGAGCAGGACCGCGCGGGGAGCTGGCATGCCTGACGCAGTGGTGATCGGCGCGGGGCCGAACGGCCTGGTGGCGGCGAACCTGCTGGTCGACGCGGGGTGGACGGTGGAAGTCCTGGAGGCGCAGAAGGAGCCGGGTGGGGCTGTGCGCAGCGACCGCAGGGTCCACCCGGACTACGTCTCGGACGTCTTCAGTGCCTTCTACCCGCTTGCGGAGGCCTCTCCGGTCATCGCCCGTCTCGATCTGGCTGCCGAGGGTCTGCGCTGGAGCCACGCCCCGCGCGTGCTGGCGCACCCGCTGCTGGACGGCCGGTGCGCGGTCCTTGAACGCCGGGTGCAGGACACCTCGGCTGGGCTGGCGGAGTTCGCGGCCGCCGACGGCGACGCCTGGGAGAGAATGTACGGGACATGGCACCGGATCGGGCCGGACCTCGTGCAGGCCCTGTTCACGCCCTTCCCGCCGGTCTGCGCCGGGCTCCGCCTGGCCGCGAAACTCCGCGCCGCGGGCGGGCTGCGACTCGTGCGGAACCTGACCCTGCCCGTGCGGCGTCTGGGTGAGGAAGAGTTCGCGGGGGAAGGTGGGCGGCTTCTGCTGGCCGGGAACGCCCTGCACGCCGACCTCACCCCGGAGGCAGCGGGGAGCGGCGGATTCGGCTGGCTGATGTCGATGCTGGGCCAGAGCCACGGCTTCCCCGTCCCCGCCGGGGGTTCCAGCGCCCTGACGGCCGCGCTGGTGAGCCGCTTCCGTGCTCGCGGAGGCGTCCTGCGTTGCGGTGAGCGCGTCGCGTCGGTCGTGGTGCGCAGAGGCACGGCCGTCGGGGTCAGGACCGAGGGCGGTGAGGCGGTCGACGCGCGTCGTGCCGTACTGGCCGATACCTCGGCCCCGTCCCTGTACCGCGGCCTCGTGGGCGAGGAACATCTCCCCACCCGCCTCGTACGGGATCTGGAGCGCTTCCACTGGGATTTCGCGACCTTCAAGGTCGACTGGGCGCTGAGTGGTCCGGTGCCGTGGACGGCGCGGGGCGCGGTCGGCGCCGGCACGGTCCACCTGGCCGACGGCGTGGACGGCCTGACCCGATTCGCCGCCCAGCTCGCCACGGGGCACGTCCCCGACGAGCCGTTCGCCCTCTTCGGCCAGATGACGACCGCCGACCCCCGTCGCTCACCCGCCGGTACGGAATCGGCATGGGCCTACACCCACCTCCCCCAGCGCATCACCGCCGACGCGGGCCCCGACGGCATCACCGGCCGGTGGCACGCCGGCGAGCAGGAGGCGATGGCCGATCGCATCGAAGCTCAGGTGGAGCGCTACGCGCCCGGCTTCCGGACGATGATCCGCGCCCGCCGCATCCTGGCCCCGGCCACGCTCCAGGCCCTGGACGAGAATCTGCACAACGGCGCCATCAACAACGGGACCACCGCCCTGCACCAGCAGGCGATCTTCCGTCCGACACCCGGCACAGGCCGTCCCGAGACCCCCGTCAAGGGCCTCTACCTGGCCTCCGCCGCCGCCCACCCGGGCGGCGGTGTCCACGGTGCGCCGGGCGCGAACGCCGCCCGCGCGGCGCTACGCCGACATGGACTGCACGCCGTCTTGCACTGCGGCCAACGCGTCTGAGGGCCTGGGGACGGCCTCGCACGGCCGCCCGGTCCGGGCGCGGGCCTTACGGCCAGGTCGATCCGGTTTTGCCGATGCCATTAGCCGCCCTGTCGGACTGTGCAGCAGGAGCCTGCCGGGACCCGCTGATGCGTTCGCATGAATCCGGTCGAAGGCTCCGTGCCCGTCGGGTCGACCACGAGCCAAGGGTCTGTCGATCCGCCCCGAGCCGGAAACGAGAGGTGACGCCGGTCTAGCCGGTCGATCTGTCGGCCAAGCAGATCGCGGAGTCCCTGGCCGGACGCCGCGCCTGGGAACGGTTCCCCACCACGCGCTGAGGGGCGGGATCGGAGTGATGGCAGGGGTGTGGGCCCGAACTCGACGAGTTCGGGCC
>NZ_JBHTSA010000054.1:0-54816 GCF_042795405.1 Streptomyces sp. NPDC056480
CCCTCCCGCTCACCGCGGGAGGGGGCCCGGCTCCGTCCGCTCAGCCGCCGGCGCGCAAGGCCTTCTTGAGGACCTTGCCCATGTCGTT
The DNA here is from genome assembly GCF_042795405.1 of Streptomyces sp. NPDC056480. Taxonomy (NCBI): domain Bacteria; kingdom Bacillati; phylum Actinomycetota; class Actinomycetes; order Kitasatosporales; family Streptomycetaceae; genus Streptomyces; species Streptomyces sp. NPDC056480. The sequence goes on from NZ_JBHTSA010000054.1 coordinate 89, forward strand.
GCGGGGGAGGGCGTCGAGAAGGCGCACCACCCGGGGCCGCTTGTGCGGGGCGAGCAGGCTCGCGACGTGGTCGGCCAGCTCCTCCGCCGTCGGGGGCTTCTCCTCGTCCTCCGGCACCACCCAGGCCACGATCCGCTCGCCCAGGTCCGGGTCGGGTTCGCCGGTGACGGCCGCCTCGCGCACCCCGGGGTGGTCGAGGAGCGCGTTCTCGATCTCGCCCGCCCCGATCTTGTAGCCGCCGCTCTTGATCAGGTCGGTCGCCCTGCGGCCGACGAGCCGCACCGCGCCGTCCGCCTCCCGCACCGCCACGTCGCCGGTGCGGAACCAGTCGCCGTCGAAGGCCGCGGCCGTCGCGTCGGGCCGGTTGAGGTAGCCGGAGAACAGGTTCGGGCCGCGCACCTGCACCTCGCCGACCGTCTCCCCGTCGAGCTCCGCGAGGACGGAGCCGTCCTCCTCGACGAGCCGCAGGTCCACGCCCGAGAGCGGCGGGCCGACGGTCCCGGGACGCGGTTCGCCGCCCGGCCGGACGCTGGTGTTCATGAGCGTCTCCGTCATCCCGTACCGCTCCACGACCGTCCGGCCCGTCGCCGCCGCGATCCGCTCGTGGTCGTGCACCGGGAGCGCCGCCGACCCGGAGACGAGGAGCCGGGCCCCGGCCAGTGCCCGGACCAGCCCCGTGTCCTCGGTGAGCGCGTCCGCGAGCCGGTGGTACATGGTCGGTACGCCGAACAGCATCGTGCCGCCGCCGCCCAGCTCCCGCGTCACGCCCTCCACCGAGAACGCGCCCAGGTGCCGGACCTCGCCGCCCCGGCGCAGCGGCCCCAGGATCCCGAGGATCAGCCCGTGCACATGGAACAGCGGCAGTGCGTGCACGAGGACGTCGTCGGCCGTCCACGACCAGGCCTCGGCGAGCGCGTCGAGCGAGGCGGCGACCGCCCGCCGGGACAGCAGGACGCCCTTCGGCGGGCCGGTGGTGCCCGAGGTGTAGACGATCAGGGCGGGGGACTCGGCGTCGGCCGTCTCCGCGACCGGCGGACCGCTCACCGCCAGGTCGACGACGATCCGGGGCAGCCCGGCGAGGCCGGCGGGCAGCACGTCCTCGGCGCCGGCGAGCACGGCCGTGGGCTTGCTGTCGTCGAGTATGTGCGCCAGCTCGCGCTCGCCCGTCCGCGGATTGAGCGGCACGGCGGGCACCCCGGCGAGCAGGGCCGCGACGACCGCGACGGCCGTGTGCGCGGTCGGCGTGGCCCAGACGGCGACCCGTCCGGTCCCCCCGATCCGGGCGGCCAGGGCCCCGGCGGCCCGCGTCAGTTCCTCGTACGTCAGGGTGACAGGGCCGCAGCGCAGCGCGGGCCGGTCGGAAGGGGCCGCAAGGGCCGGGAAGAGCGCACTCACCGGTCGTACTCCTCGGGTCGATGTCGAGATCGAGGGTTCCGGGAGGCATTCTGCCGTCCGTCAGGGGCGGCCCGCCGTGACCTTCGTCGCCTCCGGCGCCGGGTCCTCGCCCTCCGGGCGGATGCCGCGCATGCGGCCCCACGCGTACACGCATCCCGCCAGCGCCAGGTCCGACAGCAGCATGAAGCCGATCGAGTACGAGCCCTTCGCGCTGTAGATCGCGCCCATCACCAGCGGCGGCAGGAACCCGCCCAGCCCGCCCATCGCACCGACGATCCCCGTCACGCTGCCGACCTTCGCCTGCGGGGTCACCTGTGAGACCAGCGCGAACACCGAACCGCTCGCCGTGCCCAGACCCGCCGCCATGATCAGCAGGGCGGTCGTGCCGCCCGGGTTCAACGGCGGGTCGAAGGCCTGGACGATCGCGAGGAGCGCCACCACGCCGAGCGCGGCGGCCGTGACGAGCGCCGGATGGATCCGGTCCGAGAGCCAGCCGCCGATCGGCCGGAAGACGACCGTCACCAGCGCGAATCCGGCCGCCTTGGTCCCCGCGTCCGTCGGGTCGAGCTCGTACCAGGTCTTCAGATACGTCGGCAGATAGACGCCGAACGCCACGATGCCGCCGAAGCCGATCGCGTACAGCGCCGACAGCTCCCACGTCACCCGCAGCCGCCCCGCCGCGCCGAGCCGGGTCGCCAGCGAGGCGGTGGGCACGGGCCGGTCGGGCCGGTCGGTGATGAGGAACGTCGCGAGCACCGCGTACGCCGCGAGCGCGATCGCCACCACGATGAACGGCAGGTTCTCGCCGTGCTTCGCGATCCGCGGCGTGAAGTAGCCGGAGAGCGCCACACCGCCCATGCCCATGCCGAACACGCCGAGCGCCAGACCGCGCTTCTCGGGCGGGAACCAGGAGTTGACCAGCGGGATGCCGATCGCGAACGTCGTGCCGCCGAGGCCGAGGAGGAACGCGACGACCAGCAGCAGGCCGTAGTTGTCCTTGACCACGATGAGCAGCAGGACGGGGATGATCGTCAGTGCCGAGACCAGCGGGAACATCAGCTTCGCGCCGTACCGGTCGGTCAGCGCGCCGGCCGGGATGCGGCCGAGCGAGCCGACGAGGACCGGGACCGCGACGAGCAGCGACTGCTCGAAGGAGCTGAGCCCGAGCCGGTCGCCGTACCAGCTGGCGAGGGGCGCGATCAGGTCCCACGCCCAGAAGGTGAGCGTGAAGCCGACGGTGGCCGTCACCAGGTTGCGGTAGGCCGCCGCGTTCGGGAGCTTGGTCTCGGTGTCCACGCCTCCAGTCAAGATCGGGGAGGGGTGGGCGGCGCGCGGGACTGCTCCGTACGAGTGTCCCCGAACGGGCAGGACCTACGGCCAGGTCACCGCCGTCGGCGGCGTGCCGTCGTCCGTGACCCGCAGCCGGGCCCCCTCGTCCCCGACCGACACCTCCACGGTCAGCGCGCCGACCCCCGACCGCCGGTGCGCCGCCGCGAGCGCCCCGCGCAGGGCGGCCAGGAGCCGGCCGGCCGTCTCCTCGTCGATGAGGGTGTCGACGGCTCCGGCGAAGTGCACGGACGGCTGGAAGCCGAGCAGGACCGCCGCCCCGCCGGTCTCCCGCAGCACCTTCCCCCGGAAGGACGTCGGAGCGTCCGCCGGGGGCTGCTGGAGGGCGAAGATGGTCGTACGGACCTCCTGGATCGTGGAGTCCAGCTCGTCCACCGCCCGCCCGAGCAGCGCGTTGTCCTCGGAGGAGTCGACCGCCCGCCGCCGGGTGGACTCCAGCATCATCTCGGTGGCGAACAGACGCTGGACGACCAGATCGTGCAGATCGCGGGCGATCCGGTCCCGGTCCTCGTACACCGCGAGCCGCTCCCTGTCGTGACGGGCGTCGGCGAGGACGAGCGCGAGCGCCGCCTGCGAGGCGAACTGCGAGGCGAGGAGCCGGTCGACGGCCGAGTACGGCCGGTCGCCGCGCCGCCGGGGGAGGGCGAGCGTGCCGATGAGCTTCCCGCCGCTCTGCAGCGGCAGCATCATCGACGGTCCGAATCGGGACCGGACGGGGGTGGTCATGCGGGGGTCCGTCGCCGAGTCCTCGACGAACACGGGCTCCCCGCCGAGGAGCTGGACGAGCACGGGGGAGCCGGGCGCGATCGCCGTCCCCACCAGATCGCCCGGGTCGTCCGTCGTCGAGGCGGCGACGATCTCCATCCCGCCCTCGACGGTGGGCTGGAGGACGACTCCGGCCGAGGCGCCGGCGAGGATGCGGGCCTGCTCGGCGACGGTCGTCAGCGCGTTCTCGGCGGACGCGCCGGTCAGCAGGGCCGTGGTCACCGCCGCCGCGCCCTCGATCCAGCGCTCGCGCTGCCGGGCGGTCTCGTACAGCCGGGCGTTGCCGATGGCGATGCCGGCCTGCGAGGCGAGGACCCGGAGCAGGGAGAGGTCCTCCTCGGTGAATCCGCCGTCGCGCTTCTCCGTGAGGTACAGATTGCCGAAGACCTCGGTGTGGACCCTGATGGGGACGCCGAGGAAGGAGCGCATCTCCGGGTGCCCCTCAGGCACGCCGGAGGAGCGCGGGTCGGCCGTCAGATCGTCGATCCGCAGCGGTCGCTGGTCCTGGACGAGGACGCCGAGGAGCCCGGTGTGACCGTCGGGGAGACCCCCGACGAGCCGCCGCTCCTCGTCCGTCATGCCGGCGGTGAAGAGCTCGGTGACGCGGCGGCGCTCGGGGTCGACGACCCCGAGCGCGCCGTAGCGGGCCCCGATGAGCTCGGCGGCTGAGTCCACGATGTGCTGGAGGGTGGCGCGGAGTTCGAGGTCCGTGCCGACGCTGAGGACCGCTTCGAGCAGCATGGGCAGGCGGGGCGCGTCCTCGTCCGTGTCCCCGTCCCTCTCCTCGTCCATGATCGTCATGGTCTCATTGTCGTACGAATCGTTCGGTTTCGCGGGATTGTGTCCGGCCGGTCCTCAGTCCTCGTCGGCCAGCGGGTTCCGCTCCGACAGGGGGTCGAGGACCATCGGCTGGACCTTGCCCTCCAGCATCGCGCCGAGGCCCAGCACCGCGCAGACGTCGGGCCGTTCGGCGATGTGCACCGGCATGCCGGTCGCCTCGCGCAGCATCTGGTCCAGACCCGGCAGCAGGGCGCTGCCGCCGACCATCATGATCCCGCGGTCCGCGAGGTCGGCCACCAGATCCGGCGGGCAGTCCCGCAGCACCTTCCCGATGCCGTCGAGGACCGCCGTCAGCGGGGTGTGGATGGCCTCCCGCACGGCGGCGGTGTCGACGGTCACCGAGCGGGCCAGGCCCGTGGCGACGTCCCGGCCGTGGATCTCGGTCCAGGCCGGACCGTGGGGCGTCAGGCCGTTCCCGCTGAGGGCGAGTTGGAGCGGGCGGACCGACTGGCTCGGCAGCATCAGCTCGTGGTGGTGGCGCAGGTGCTGGATGACGGCGTGGTCGATGGCGTCGCCGCCCACCGGCATCCGTTCCGCCGTGACGATCGAGCCGAGCGAGAGCACCGCGACCTGCGTGGTCGCCGCCCCGCACACCAGGATCATGGTGGCGGTCGGCTGCTCGACCGGCAGTCCGCAGCCGACGGCCGCCGCGATCAGCGTGTCGACCAGCTCGACGCGACGGGCCCCGAGACCGACGAGGGTCTCGACGGCGGCGCGCTGGGCGAGCGGGTCGCTGTCGTGCGGGGTGCAGGCGGCGGCGCGCAGCCGGGGCTTGCGGCGGAGCTGACGGCGCAGCTTCTCGCCGAGGAGGTGACGGAGCATGCGCTGCGCCATCTCGATGTCGACGACCGTGCCGCCCGAGACGGGGCGGACGACCCGGATGTAGTCGGGGGTGCGGCCGGTCATCTTCTCGGCCAGCGCGCCGACGGCGATCAGCGCTCCGGTGCGGGTGTTGACGGCGGCGACGCTCGGCTCGTCGACGACGAGTCCGGCGCCCTTGACGAAGACCCGGGTGCGGGCGGCACCCAGGTCGACGGCGACATGGCAACGACGCAGCTGCTCAAGGCTGACGGTCACGGCGGATCCTCCGGAGTGCGGTGCTGGCACGGGCGAGGTGGGTTCGCGTTACGCGTTCCTCCTGGAATCGTCCGGCCGTTCGGGGCTCGGCGCGCGTTGGGCTGCGCCGCCCGGGGCCCGCTCGGGCGGGCCCGGCAGGACGTACCGAAGCGGGAGAATCACGACGCACCGCCGACGACCTGCGGTTTCCTCACAGAATCCTCACTTCCGCGCCTACCTGTGGCCGTGCCCGGCCGCATAGCCTGCGGGCCCCATGGACTACTGCCACGCGTGCCGGCGGCATCTCAACGGGGCCCTCGCCTGTGCCGGGTGCGGGACTCCCGTCGAGGAACTGCGGTACGAGACCCCCCACATACCCGGCCGGCCGGCCGAGCCCGTCCAGACGTTCCCGCCGGCCCAGCCGGCACGGCCCGCCGGGCCCGGGTACGGCACCGGGCCCGGGTACGGCGCCGGGCACACGTACGGCGCCGGGCCCGAGTACGGCGCCGGACCTGAGTACGGTCCCGGGCACGAGACCAGCACCGGGCATGAGACCGGCACCGGGCATGAGACCGGCACCGGGCACGAGACCGGCACCGGGCATGAGACCGGTCCCGGGCGCGCGTACGCGCCGACGCCCGACCACGTCTACGAACTCGACGTCCTCGAACCGCCCCGCCCGGCCCCCGCCGGCCGCCGCGCCGCGCGCGGTGCCGAACAGGGCCGGTCCGCCGACCGGGGCCGCGCCGCCGCGCGCAAGGGCGGCCGTCGCGGGCGGAGCCGCCGGGGCCGTACGGTCCTGGTGGGAACCCTCGGCCTGGTGCTCGCGGCCGCCTCGCTGAGCATGGCCCGGCTCGCCATGGAGGAGCCGGATCAGGCGGGCGCCGCCACGGCGGTGGAGGAACTCGACGTCACCGAGTCCCCGCTTGCCCCCGAACCCGTCGGGACCACGGCCGCCCCGGACGGCGGCGCCCCGTCGCCGGTCACGTCCGCACCGACCCGCCCCCGCCAGGTGAGCGCGGACACGAGCACGGGCCCGGGCACGGGTTCGGGATCCGGGCCGGGCACAGGACCGGGTACGGGCTCCGGCACGGGTTCGGGTACGGGCACGGGCTCCGGCACGGGGAGCGGGGACGGGGGAGTCCCGCAGCACTCGTCGACGCCCACCGACCCGGTGACCCGGCCCGCGACCCCCACCGCGACCCCGTCGGCCACGAAGCCCCAGACGCCTCCGGCCGGCACGCCCACGGCCACCGGTCCGACCCCGTCGAGCACGGCCACGACCGCCACGCCCACCCCCACCCCGACTCCGACCCCGAGCCCGACCAAGACGTGCACCCCGTTCCTCTGGTGGTGCGTCTGAGCCGCGGCGGCCCGGTGGAGGCCCTTCGGCCGGTGTGAGCCGGCGTCAGTCGGCCTCGGGCCTGCCGAACTCCTCGATCAGGACCGGGTACTGCTCGCCGCCGTGGCCCGCCGCGATCGCGCGGTCGGCCATGGCCTTGAACAGCTTCGGGAGTTCGGCGTTGACACCCAGCGCCTCGCTCTCCCCGATCAGGTGCTCCATCGCCCGCGCGTCGGTCTCCAGGGCCGACACCTCGGCCGGGAAGGAGCCGGCGTCGATCTGCTCGGCGTACCCCGGGAGCCAGTCGGCGACTCCTGCGGCGATCTGCCGGGCGAACGGCGCGTACGTGGCCGCGTCGACGCCCGCCTTCCTCAGCATGGCCGTGCCCTGGAGCCAGGCGTTCAGGACGCTCCACATCATGGCCAGGCCCGCCACGTCGTACAGGGACGCGAGTCCGTGGTCCTCGCCGAGGTGGGTGACGGTGCCGAGCGCTTCGAGGGTGGGGCCGTGGGCGTCGAAGTCCGCCTTCGGGCCGCTGTGCAGGATGACCGCATCGGCGGTGCCGATCACCGGCGGGACGGCCATGACGGCGCCGTCCAGGTAGCGGGCGCCGCGCCGCTCCGCCCAGCGGGCGGTTTCGCGGGCCTGCGCCGAGTCGCCCGAGGTGAGGTTGACCAGGGTCGTGCCGTCGAGCTTCACGTCGTCCGGGGCGAGCAGCTCGTGCACGGCGTCGTAGTCGGTGAGGCAGACGATCGTCAGAGGGCTCGCGTCGAGCGCGGCGCCGATCGAGGGCGCCAGGTGTGCGCCCTGGGCCACCAGCGCGGCGGCCTTGGAACTCGTGCGGTTCCACACGGTGGTGGGATGTCCGGCCCTGAGGAAGGCGCCGGCGAGGGCCCGGCCCATCAGTCCGAGTCCGATGACGGTCACGGGTGCGGTGGCGGATGCGTTCACGGGTGCGGCTGTTCTGTCGGTCATGGCAGCATCGTGAACCTTGATACCGGTGTGAAGGTCAAGCGGGCGCGTGAGCGGACGAGGGCGAGGTTGCTGTGCGGATCGGGGAGTTGGGCCGTCGGACGGGTGTCCACACCCATCAGCTGCGTTACTACGAGGCTCAGGGCCTCCTGGAGGCCGACCGGGGCTCCAACGGCTACCGGGAGTACGACGAGAGTGCCGTGCTGCGGGTGAGGCAGATCCGGCATCTGCTCGGCGCGGGGCTGTCCTCGGAGGACATCGCGTACCTGCTGCCGTGCGCGGTCGGCGAGGTCCCGGAGCTGGCCGGCTGCCCCGAGCTGCTGGCCGCCATGCGGTCGCGGATGGGGCGGATCGAGGACCAGATGGAGCGGCTGGCCAGGTCACGCGACGCGCTCGCCGTCTACATCGACGCGGCCGAGCGCACGGGGGCCGAGAACTATCCGCCCTTCGACGGCTCGGACCGGGAGTCCGTCCCCGCCTGAGCGGCACGGGTTCCCCCGGTGTTACTGGACGTCCGGCTGGACGCCCAGCATCCGCTTCAGCAGGTCCCGCAGCAGCGTCCGCTCGGTCTCCGTCAGTTCGCCGAGCGGCTCGCGCGCGAAGTCCAGGGACTCGCGCAGCCGGTGGGCCGTCGCGCGGCCCTCCTCCGTGGGGACGGCCAGTTTGACGCGGCGGTCCGCCGGGTCGGGCCGGCGCTCCACCAGGCCGCGGGCCTCCAGACGGTCCACGATCCCGGTGATGTTGGACGGCTCGCACTTCAGCTTCTGGGCGATCCGGCGCATCGGCAGCGGATCCAGGGAGAGCAGGCCGAGGACACGGGCCTGTGCGCCGGTCAGCGCGTGCTGCGCGGCGGCCTGCTCGTACTCCTCGTAGTAGCGCGCGACGACCGTGCCGATCAGTTCGACGACTTCGAGGGTCACGGGGTCCGTGCGTGGGGTGGCCATGCCCTCCATCCTACCCAGATACTTGACAACATAAAATATCTAGGTGCATGGTTGTTTCAGGTAGTGAACCTTTTGTGATCTGAAGCTTTTCGTACGTTCTCTGGAGGCCGTGCTCATGTCCGTTCTTCCCGCGTCCAGCCGTGAGTGGCACCTCGTCGCCCGTCCGCACGGCTGGCCGACCCCCGCGGACTTCGCGCTCCGTGAGGCCCCCGTCACCGAGCCCGCCGAGGGCCGGATCCTGGTCAGGAACCTGCACTTCTCGGTCGACCCGTATATGCGCGGCCGGATGAACGACGTGAAGTCGTACATCCCGCCGTTCAAGCTCGACCACCCCATGGACGGCGGCGCGGTCGGCGAGGTCATCGCCTCGAACGCCGAGGGCTTCTCCGTCGGCGACCACGTCCTGCACGGCCTCGGCTGGCGCGAGTACGCCGACGTCCCGGCCCAGCACGCCACCAAGGTCGACCCGGCGCTCGCCCCCCTCTCCGCCTACCTCGGTGTCCTCGGCATGACCGGCCTCACCGCCTACGCCGGCCTCTTCGACGTGGCCTCCTTCAAGGAGGGCGACGCGGTCTTCGTCTCCGGCGCCGCCGGTGCCGTCGGCAGCCAGGTCGGCCAGATGGCCCGCCTCAAGGGCGCCTCCCGCGTGATCGGCTCGGCCGGCTCCGACGAGAAGGTCAAGTTCCTCGTCGAGGAGCTCGGCTTCGACGCCGCCTTCAACTACAAGAACGGCCCGGTCAAGGACCAGCTCCGCGAAGCCGCCCCGGACGGCATCGACGTCTACTTCGACAACGTCGGCGGCGACCACCTCGAAGCCGCGATCTCCTCGCTCAACGTGCACGGCCGCGCCACCATCTGCGGCATGATCGCCCAGTACAACGACACCGAGCCGGTCCCGGGCCCGCGCAACATGGCGATGATCATCGGCAAGCGGCTGCGCCTCCAGGGCGTCCTCGTCGGCGACCACTACGGCCTCCAGCAGCAGTTCGTCCAGGAGGTCGGCGGCTGGCTCGCGGCCGGCGAGCTCAAGCACCGCGAGACCTTCGTCGAGGGCATCGAGAACGGCGTGGACGCCTTCCTCGGACTGCTCCGCGGTGACAACACCGGAAAGATGATCGTCTCGGTGACCGGTTAGTCTTCCCTCAGCCGCCGCGATCGTGGGCGCGAGTCGCGGCGAACCCATGAAGGAAGTACCTCGCATGCCGATCCAGCACTCCGACGTCCTCTACACCGCCGTCGCCACCGCCGAGGGCGGGCGTGACGGCCGTGTCGCCACCGACGACGGCAAGCTCGACTTCGTCGTGAACCCGCCCAAGACCATGGGCGGCTCCGGCGAGGGCACCAACCCCGAGCAGCTCTTCGCGGCGGGCTACAGCGCCTGCTTCCAGGGCGCGCTCGGTGTCGTCGCCCGCAACGAGAAGGCCGACATCTCCGGCTCGACGGTCACCGCCGAGGTCGGCATCGGCAAGAACGACGACGGCTTCGGCATCATCGTCAAGATCTCGGCGTCCATCCCGAACGTGGACGCCGAGACGGCGAAGGGCCTGATCGAGAAGGCGCACCAGGTCTGCCCGTACTCCAAGGCGACCCGGGGCAACATCACGGTCGAGCTCGCCGTCTGAGCCCACCGGCCGACGGCTCGATCCACGGCTCGATCCACGGCTCGATCCACGACTCGATCCACCCCTTGATGGACGACGTGATCGACGACCTGACCGGCCACTGATCGACCGCTGCCCGAGGACCGCCCCCCGACCGCCGTCGGGGTGCGGTCCTCGCTGCGTGCGGGCCGCCGCGAGGGCCCCGATAAGGTGATCCTCATGCGCGATCTCGGGGTGGGTTTCGGTTACCTGGTAAAGGGCCAGAAGTGGGTGGGCACACACGGGCGGTGGTTCGGTTTCGGGCTGCTGCCCGGACTCGTGACCCTCGTCCTCTACGCGGGCGCCCTCGTCGGTCTCGGTTACGGCGCCGACGACCTGGCCGCCTGGGTGACCCCCTTCGCCGACGACTGGACCTCTCCCTGGCTCGGGATATTCCGCGGCACCCTGACCGCTCTCGTCGTCGCCTTCGGCCTCTTCCTCGCGGTCATCACCTTCACCGCGGTGACCCTGCTCGTCGGCCAGCCGTTCTACGAGTCGCTCTCCGAGGAGGTCGACCGCAGCGAGGGCGGCGAGGTGCCCGAGTCCGGGCTTCCGCTCTGGCGCGAGCTGTGGATCTCGGCCCGTGACAGCCTGCGGGTCCTGCTGCGGGTCGCGTTCTACGGCGTCCTGCTCTTCGCCTGCGGCTTCATCCCGGTGATCGGCCAGACCGTCGTCCCCGTCATCGGCTTCTGCGTCTCCGGCTTCTTCCTCGCCGAGGAGCTGACGTCCGTCGCGTTCCAGCGCCGGGGCGTCGAGCTCAAGGAGCGGCTCCAGCTGCTCCGCGGGCGCCGGATGGCCGTGCTCGGCTTCGGCGTCCCGCTGACCCTCGCCTTCATCGTGCCCTTCGTCGCCGTCTTCCTGATGCCGGGAGCCGTGGCCGGGGCCACCCTGATGGCCCGCGAGCTGGGCGGCGAGACCGGCGGCGACGACCGGGACGAGAACTCCCGGGACAACGATCACCCGGGCGGCAACCTTCCTTCCTCCGGTGGCGACCAGGGGGTGCACCACCTCCCCCACTGAAGGAAGAAGCATCATGACGTCAGCGTCACACCAGCGGAAGACGGGCCGCCGGCGGGCGGTCATCGGCGGTCTGAGCGCCCTCGGGGTCACCGGGGCCGCGATCGTCACCACCACCCTGCTCGCCCCGGCGGGCGCCGCGAGCGCCCCGCCCGCCTGGCCGCAGGCCAAGGGCGGCAAGCCGGTCCCCGCGTCCATCGAGGTCTCCGGCACCTACGACGGCAGGCTCCAGCGCTTCCACGGCACCGGTGAGCTCGGCTCGGACGGCCAGGACGAGAGCCAGCAGCCGCTCTTCGTCCTCGCGGACGGCGCGGTCCTGAAGAACGTGATCATCGGCTCTCCGGCCGCCGACGGGGTCCACTGCCTCGGCAGCTGCACCCTGCGGAACGTCTGGTGGGAGAACGTCGGCGAGGACGCCGCCACCTTCAAGGGCACCTCGGCGTCCTCGGTGTACACGGTGTACGGCGGCGGCGCGAGGAGCGCGTCCGACAAGGTCTTCCAGTTCAACGGCGCGGGCAAGCTGGTCGTGACCAGGTTCCAGGCCTCCGGCTTCGGCAAGCTCGTCCGGTCCTGCGGCAACTGCAGGAAGCAGTACACGCGGACGATCCTGGTCAGCGACGTCGACATCACCACGCCCGGCAAGTCGATCGTCGGGGTCAACGCCAACTACGGCGACACCGCGTCCCTGCGGAACGTCCGGATCCACGGCGACACCAGGAAGAAGATCAAGCCGTGCACCCGCTTCACCGGCAACAACACCGGCAAGGAGCCCGAGGAGACCGGCACAGGACCGGACGGCACGACGTGCCGCTACGCCGCCGGAGATCTCTCGTACGACTAGGCGGGCGCACCCGGTCCCCGGCGTCGTCTCAGACGTCGAGGACCGGGTGCAGTTCCGGCCGGGCGTCCCACCACTCCCGGTAGAAGGCGTTGTTGCCGACGTTCGCCAGATAGGCGTGGACCGCCGCCCGGTACAGCAGCTCCGCCTGCCGGGCGGGGACCGCCGCCCTGTTCCAGGCCAGCCGGATCCGGCCCAGGACCGGGTCGCCCTCCAGGGGGCGCAGGACCGTGCCCTCCGCGTGCGGGGCGGTCGGCTGGCTCATGGAGATCGCCCGGCCCGAGGCGATCAGGTCGTAGTGCATCTTCCGGTCGGCGACCCGGTGCCGCAGCGAGGGCGTGAACCCGGCCTTCGCGCAGGCGGCGACCAGCGCCTCGGGGCCGCCGTCGTCGTCCTCCACCAGCGTCATCCAGGACTCGCCGGCCAGCTCGGCCAGCGCGATCCGCTCCTTCCCGGCCAGCGGGTGCGCGGCCGAGAGGCGCACGCAGAACGGCTCCCTGGGAACCAGGGTCCTGGCCGTGGTGCCCTCGGGCAGGGCGACCTCGTGCTCGTTGACCTCCCCGTACAGCACGGCGTCGTACCGGCCCGCGCCGAGCTGCCGGGTCAGGGTGGTGGCCGAGTGCTCCACGGTCACCGAGATGTCCTGACCTGCCATCACCCGCTCCAGCTGCCCGAGCAGTCCGTCGACCAGGACGAGCAGGATGCAGCCGAGCCGCAGCGGGGTGCCGGGGGCGACGGCCCGCGCCCCGGCGGCGAGCGCGTCCATCTCGCCGAGCACGAGCCGCGCCTTGGAGAGGACGAACTCGCCGAGCGGAGTGGGCTCCACGCCGTTGCGGCCGCGCAGGAAGAGCTCCCCGCCCGCGACCCGCTCGATGCGCCGGAGCTGCGCGGAGAGCGCCGGCTGGGAGACCCCGAGCCGCCCGGCCGCGCGTCCCAGACTGCCCGCTTCCGCTATCCGGCAGACGGCCTCGAGATGCCTCAACTCCAGCTGCATTTCAGCAGCGTACGCAGCACCGCCCGGCCGCACCATAACCCGCGTCTTATGCCGGATGAGATGTCCCGAACCAGTCATGTCCACGCCCATACTCGGCGCGACGATCCGTCTCCCCCACCACGATCCCACCCCGATCGGAGCAGACGTTGCACCCCAGCAGAATCACGGCGGCCGTGGCCGCCCTGGCGCTCTCGGCGAGCCTCGCGACCGCCCTCGCCGGCACCGCCACCGCCACCGCCGGCGCGGCCCCGCAGGCGCAGCCCGTACCCCCGGGCCACGGCAAGTCCCTCGCGCTCGCCGCCGCCGACGGCGCCGCGGCCAGCGGCCTCGACGAACTCCGGCACGGCGCCGACGAGGACCTCGTCCGGACGTCCGTCACCCCCTGGACGAACGGCCTGTACTACGCGTCGTACGAGCGCACCTACCGCGGCCTCCCGGTTGTCGGCGGTGACGCGGTCGTCGTCTCCGACAGCTCGGGCAAGGTCCGCGAGGTCACCGGCGCCCCCGCGCCCGCCATCAAGGTCTCCACCCGGGCGAAGGTGACCGCCGCCGCGGCCCTCGCCACCGCCCGCGGCCAGCTGGCCGCGGTGGAGAGCGCGAGCGCCCCCGAGCTGACCGTGCTCCTCAAGGGCGGCAAGGCCGTGCTGACCTGGCACACGCTGGTCGTCGGCCGGACCGCGCAGGACGCCCCGAGCTCCCTCGACACCTACGTGGACGCCCGTACCGGCTCCGTCGCCCGGGCCACCGACAAGATCCTGCACGCCGACGGCCGCGGCTACCACAACGGCAACGTCACCATCGACACCGCCGCGAGCTCCATGACCGACACCAGCCGCGGCGGCTTCAAGTGCGGCGGGCAGAACGGCAGCGCGTACACGGGCTCCTCGCCCTGGGGCAACAACGGCGCCAACGACCTGGTGACCGCCTGCGTCGACATCATGTACGCGGCGCAGAAGGAACACTCCATGCTCAAGGAGTGGTTCGGCTACAACGGCCAGAACGGCCAGGGCGGCATGGTCCCGGCCCGCGCCGGGCTCTCCGAGGTCAACGCGTACTACGACGGCACGAAGACCACCTACGGGCGGGCCCAGACCGGCTCGAACCAGCTCACCGGCATCGACGTCGTGGCGCACGAGTACGGCCACGAGATCTTCGACCGGACGCCGGGCAGCGCCGGCTCCTCCAACGAGAACGGCGGGCTCAACGAGTCCACCGGCGACATCTTCGGCGCGCTCACCGAGCACTACGCCAACAACCCGAACGACACCCCGGACTACACGGTCGGCGAGAAGGTCAACTTCTTCGGCGACGGCAAGCCGATCCGGAACATGTACAACCCCTCGCTCGTCGGCAACGACCCCAACTGCTACCCGCAGTTGACCTCGGGCACGGAGGTGCACGCGGCGGCCGGACCCCAGAACCACTGGTTCTACCTGCTCGCCGAGGGCTCCAACCCGGGCGGCGGCAAGCCCAACAGCCCCATATGTTCCGGCGGTCCGTCCTCGGTGACCGGCATCGGCATCCAGAAGGCCGGCAAGATCTTCATGGGCGCCCTGCTCATGAAGACCTCCTCCTGGAACCACCTGGCCGCCCGCAGGGCGACCCTGACCAGCGCCAAGAACACCTACGGCAGCGTCGAGTGCAACGCCGTGAAGGCGGCCTGGAACGCGATCGGCGTCCCCGCCCAGTCCGGTGAGACCGACTGCGGCGGCACCACCACCCCGGACTTCTCGCTCGCCCTGAACCCGTCCTCGGGCTCGGTCCAGGCCGGTGCCTCCGTCACCTCCACGGTGAACACCAGCACCACCGGCGGCAGCGCGCAGACCGTCCAGCTCTCCGCGAGCGGCGCCCCGAGCGGTGTCACGGTCTCCTTCAGCCCGGCGTCGGTGACCTCCGGCAACGCGTCGACGATGACCGTCCAGGTCGCGGCGGGCACGGCCAACGGCACCTACCCGATCACCGTCACCGGTACGGGCTCCGCCACCCACACCGTCACCTACCAGCTGTCGGTCGGCACCACGACCCCGCCCACCGGCTGCGCGAACTCCGAGCACACCTACCAGGGCAGCCTGACCTCCGGCCAGACCGCGGTCCAGCCCGACGGCTCGTACTACTACTCGGCGACCTCCGGCACCCACGTGGGCTGCCTGCGCGGTCCGGCTGGCAAGGACTACGACCTCTACCTGCAGAAGTGGAACGGCGCGGGCTGGGTGGACGTCGCCGTCGGCGGCACCGCGACGGCCGACGAGGACACCAGCTACTACGGCACCGCGGGCTACTACCGGTACATCGTCCACGCGTACAGCGGCTCCGGCGCGTACACGCTGGGCCTGAGCGCCCCGTAACGGGGGGCGGGGCGCCGTCGCGGACCAGGGGGTTCCGTGACGGCGGTCCGCAGCCGGGCGGCCGTATGTCCCACGGCCGCCCGGCTCCTTCCCGTGAGCCGGCCGCCCACAGCCGGCCGCCCACAGCCGGCCGCCCGCAGCCGGCCGCCCGCAGCCGGCCGCCCGCAGCCGGCCGCCCGCAGCCGGCCGGCTCCTTCCGCCGCCGAGCCGGCTCCGCGGGTCAGCCGAGATCGGCGAGCACGAACCCCGGCTTGTCCGGGCCCGCGTCGGCGATCCGCTCGCCGTCCGGGCTCCAGGCCCCGGCCGCGCCGCCGCCCACGCCGTCCTCGTTGGCCCCGAGGACATTGCCGAGCACCACGTGGAGGCCGAAGTCCCGGGCCCGTACCGGATACACCGTCTCGAACGAGTCGTTGTCCGCGGAGAGCACCGAACTCGCCAGGTACACCGCGCACGTGTCGGCTGCGGCGCGCTCGGCCAGCTCGGGGAAGCGGTTGTCGTAGCAGGTGGCCGTGGCGAAGCGGACCCCGTCGAGCGTGAACCGCCCGTCGGTCGTGCCCGGCGCGAAGACCTCCTGCTCGATCCCGTACAGGTGCTGCTTGTCGTACCGGGTGAGGAGCTCGCCCTCCGGGCCGATGACCAGCGTCGTGACCGCGGGCCGGCCGTCCGCCGTCCGCACCGGCCCGTTGACGACGGCCGCCGCCGAGACGGCGCGGCAGGCCTCCCGTACGGGTTCGAGGCGGGGGTCGTCCTCGGTGAGGACCAGGTCGGGGGTGTCCCGGATCAGGGCCGGCTCGTAGCCGCTGAGGCAGAGCTCGGCGAAGACGACCACACGGGCGCCCTCGGCCCCGGCGGCCCGGACCATGTCGGCGACGGTCCGCACGTTGGCGGCGATGTCCCCGGCGACCGGGGCGAACTGGGTGGCTGCGACGATCATGCCCCCCATCATCCCGCCCGCCCGTCGCGCGGGAACCCCCGGGACCGGCCACGGAGGACGCTTCGCCGCGGGACCGGGCGGCCCTCGCCCGCTAGCCGATCTCCGGCGGGTTCCTGTCCTCGCCTCCGTGCAGCAGGTGCAGGAAGTCGCGGAAGGCGGCCGGCATGTCCACCGCAGCCGGGTCCAGGAGCCACTGGTACTGCAGTCCGTCCATCACCGCCGTCAGCAGCGGCGCCGCGCGCTCCGGGCTCAGTCCGCTGGGCAGCCGGTCGCCGAACTCCAGGCGCAGCACCTGCGCCATGTTCGCCCGCACCAGTGCGTACCGCTCGGTGAAGAACCTCCGCGCCGGGTGCTCATCCGTCACGCTCTCGCCGAGCAGCGCGGAGAAGGTCTGCACGATGCCGGGCCGCATCGCGTTGTACTCGACGAGCGATTCGAGCAGGTCGAGCCGCCAGCCCTCGCGGTCCCGGCCGCCGCTCGTGTCCCAGCGGTCGCGCTCCTCCAGAACGGCGACGAGCAGCGCCTCCTTCGTCGGGAAGTAGTGCAGGAGCCCCTGCTGGGTGAGCCCGACGCGCTCGGCGACCGAGCCGAGGGTGGCGCCCCGGTAGCCGCGCTCGGCGATCACTTCGAGGGCCGCGCGCAGGATGTCCGCCCGCCGCTCCTCGCTCCTGGCCCGCGCCATCGCCGTGGCCCCTCTCCGCTCGTCGTACCGACAGGACCGTACCCCGTCCATAAGATAACGAAAAGATAACATCACCTACCGATCTACAGGTATGTGGGTGCACGATGGCGTCATCGGGGTCATCGGTACGTCAACGAGGAGGTACGGCCATGACGGAGACCAGCGCGGACACGGCACGGGCAGCGGCGGACGCCGCACGGGAAGAGGCCGTCGAGGCGGCGCTCGCCAAGCTCGACCTGGACACCAAGACCCGGCTGCTCGCCGGCCAGGACATGTGGTCCCTGCCCGCCCTGCCGGAGATCGGACTGAAGTCCCTGGTCATGTCCGACGGCCCCATCGGTGTCCGCGGCGTCCGCTGGACCGCCGACGACCCGTCCGTCGCCCTGCCGTCCCCGACCGCGCTCGCCGCGGCCTGGGACCCCGCCCTCGCCCGCCGCGCCGGCCGCCTCCTCGCCCAGGAGGCCCGCCGCAAGAGCGTCCACGTCCTGCTCGCGCCCACGGTCAACCTGCACCGCACCCCGCTCGGCGGCCGCCACTTCGAGGCCTACAGCGAGGACCCCTTCCTCACCGGCGCCGTCGGCACCGGCTACGTCCAGGGCGTCCAGGACGGCGGCGTCGGCACCACCGTCAAGCACTTCGTCGCCAACGACGCCGAGACCGACCGCTTCACCGTCGACAACCGGATCGCCCCGCGCCCCCTCCGCGAGCTCTACCTCGCCCCCTTCGAGGCCATCGTCAGGAACGCCCACCCCTGGGGCATCATGACCGCCTACAACCGGGTCAACGGCGTGACCATGACCGAGAACCGCCACCTCGTGAACGAGGTCCTGCGCGGCGAGTGGGGCTTCGACGGCTACAACGTCTCCGACTGGATGGCCGCCCGCTCCACCACCGGCGACATCGAAGGCGGCCTCGACGTCGCCATGCCCGGCCCGCAGACCGTCTACGGCGAGGCGCTCGCCGCCGCCGTCCGCTCCGGCGAGGTCGAGGAGTCCACGGTCGACGCGGCCGTACGCAACGTCCTGCGGCTCGCCGCCCGCGTCGGCGCCCTCGAAGGCGCCCCGCCGGTCGTCACCGAACCCCCGGCCGCCCTGGACGGCGACGCGCTCGCCCGGGAGATCGCCCGCCGCGGCTTCGTCCTCGTCCGCAACGAGAACGGCGCGCTGCCCCTCGCGGCCGGAACGACCGTCGCCCTCTCCGGCGCCGCCGCCCGCGACGCCCGCGTCCTCGGCGGCGGCTCCGCCCAGGTCTTCCCCGAGCACATCGTCTCCCCGCTGGCCGGCCTCACCGCCGCCCTGGCGGCCGGTCCCGACGGGGGTGCGCTCACCTACACCGTCGGCGCCGACCCCAGCGACGAACTCACCCCCGCCGAGCAGGGGTTCACCCTCCGTGCCCGCTGCCGCGACGCCTCCGGCGCCGTGCTCGGCGAGGGCTCCCTGCCCAACGGCCAGGTCCAGTGGATCGGCGACGACCTCCCGGCCGGCGTCACCCACGAGGCCCTCGCCTCCATCGAGGTCGTCGGCACCTTCACCCCGCGCGAGTCCGGCGAGCACTCCTTCGGCACCCGCGGCCTCGGCTCCTACGCCCTCACCGTCGACGGCGAGACCCTCTACGAGGGCGTGCAGGCCATCGGCCCCGAGACCGATCCCTTCGAGGCCTTCTTCGGCTCCCCGGTCGAGCGCGCCAAGGTCGCGCTCACCGCGGGCGAGACCGTCGAGGTGTCCCTGCTCCACACCCTCGACAAGGAGTTCGCGGCCCCCCTGCCCGCGGTCATGTTCTCCTTCGTCCACCTCGGTCCGCGCCGTGACCCCGACGAACTGATCGCCGAGGCCGTCGAGGCGGCCCGCGCCGCCGACACCGCCGTCGTGGTCGTCGCCACCACCGAACGCGTCGAGTCCGAGGGCTTCGACCGCAAGGACCTCGCCCTCCCCGGCCGCCAGGACGACCTCGTACGGGCCGTCGCCGCCGCCAACCCGAACACCGTCGTCGTGGTCAACGCCGGCTCCCCGGTCGAACTGCCCTGGCGCGAGGACGTGGCCGCGGTCCTGCTCAGCTGGTTCCCCGGCCAGGAGGGCGGCGCCGCCCTCGCCGACGTCCTCACCGGCGCCGAGGAGCCCGGCGGCCGCCTCCCCACCACCTGGCCCGTCGCCCTCGCCGACGTCCCCGTCACCGAGACCACCCCCACCGAGGGAGAACTCGACTACTCCGAGGGCGTGTTCATCGGCTACCGCGCCTGGGACAAGGCCGGTGCCGTCCCCGCGTACGCCTTCGGCCACGGCCTCGGCTACACGACCTGGTCGTACGAGGCCCTGACGGCCGGCCCCGACAGCGTCACCGTCCGGCTCACCAACACCGGTGACCGCGCCGGCCGCGAGGTCGTCCAGGTCTACCTGGCGCCCGTGGACGACTCCGTGGAGCGCCCCGCCCGCTGGCTGGCCGGCTTCGCGAACGTCGAGGCGGGCCCCGGCGAGACCGTCGAGACCGCCATCGAGCTGCCCCGCCGCGCCTTCGAGATCTGGGACGAGGAGAAGAACGACTGGACCCTCGTCGCCGGAACCTACGAGGTCCTGGCGGCGCGCTCCCTCACGGACGCCCGTCTGACCACCACGGTCGAGGTCTGACCGCGGGGGTCCTCACGACCGGCCCCGGGGCGGCACCTGACAACCGTCCCGGGGTCCTCACTCCTCCGTGATCCGCCGGTACGCCAGCTCCGCGAGCCGTGCCTGCCCGTCCCGGCTCGGGTGGAAGAAGTCCCAGGGGCTCAACTGCCCGGTGTCGAAGCGGAATCCGAAGACCGCCCCGCCGTCGTACCGGCACCGGTCATCCTTCGCGCACACCTCCGAGAGCACCCGGTTGTACGCCACCACCCGGTCCTGCACCTCGGCGCGCCGCCGCTCCGCCGCGGCGCTCAGGTCCTCCGCGTCCGACAGCATCGCGCCGCAGATCCCCAGCTTCCACACCTCGAGCCCCATCGGGCTGACCCGTCCCGTGGACCACAGATGCATCAGGGACGGCACGCTCGCCACGTACACCTGCGCCTTCGGCGCTCCCTTCCGCAGCCGGGCGAGCGCCGTCTCGAAGTGCGTCCGGAAGTCGGCGACCGGGGTCATCAGGTCCGGGGTGGCCCGGCAGGCGTCGTTCGCGCCCATCATCACCGTGACCAGCTCGGGCCGTTCGGCGGCCGCCACGGCCATCTGCTCCGGAAGCTCCGCCATGCGCGCCCCGGTCCGCGCCAGGTTCCAGCTGCGGGTGGCGACCTTCTCCGGGCCGAGCAGGCGCAGCGCGAGGCTGTTCACGGCGGTGTCCGTGCCCGTCGCCCAGGACGACTCGGGGCAGTCCGCGAGGACCGCGCAGGCGTCGAAGGCGCGGGTGACGGAGTCGCCGACGGCGGCGACGGAGGCGGGGGAGACGTTCCACGGAGAGGTCGGCTCCGGAGCCGGTTCCGTTGCGGCCTTCGGTGCCGTCTTCGGTGCCGGCCCCGGGGTCGCTCTCGCCTCCGGGGTCTTCGCCCCGGGCTCCCCGGCGGTGCAGCCGGACAGCGCCCCCGCGCACAGCAGCGCCGCCGTCGCGGTGGCGACGGCGGTACGAATTCTGCGTCGGCCGCGCATCCCCGGCCCCTCCTTCGGCGTCCTGGCGGGTGAAAGCTTCGTGTTCACCCGCCCCCGGACCGACCGTACGTCACACCGATGACGGTGCGGCACGGTAGCTTTTCCCCCGTCGAACCAGAGGCACCTTTGCCGACCGGCTCCGGTAAATTACATCACGTCACATCCTGTCCCCTTTTTAAGGGTTTGTGACCTTTTGCTCCTGATGCTGTTTACTGAGGCCGCTGGGAAAGGCGAACCTCGTCCCACACTGGAGGTCCCGGTGACGACACGTGGAGTCCTGTACGTTCACTCCGCACCGCGCGCGCTGTGCCCGCACGTCGAATGGGCGGTCGCGGGTGTCCTCGGTGCGAGGGTCCAGCTCGACTGGATCCGTCAGCCGGCTTCCCCCGGCACCTGGAGAGCCGAGTTCTCCTGGCAGGGCCGTACCGGCACCGCCTCCGAACTCGCCTCCGCGCTGCGGGGCTGGCAGATGCTCCGCTTCGAGGTCACGGCGGAGCCCTGTCCCACCGCCGAGGGCGAGCGCTACAGCGCCACCCCCGACCTGGGCATCTTCCACGCCGTCACCGGCATGCACGGGGACATCCTGATCCCCGAGGACCGGCTGCGGGCGGCCCTCGCGCGCTCCGCGCAGGGCGAGACGCAGCTGGAGGCAGAGATCGCCCGGCTGCTCGGCAAGCCCTGGGACGACGAACTGGAGCCCTTCCGGTACGCGGGCGAGGGAGCCCCCGTCCGCTGGCTGCACCAGGTCGTCTGACCGGTCGTCACCGACGAGCGGTAGATTCCGCCCGGGTGCGCAGGGGGCGCGCCGGGTGGGAGAGAAGTGACGCGAGGACGTACGGCGCCGGTCACGGCCGCCGTTCTGCTGTCGGGCGCCGCGTTCGGCGCCGCGGCGACGTTCCTGGGAGCCGGGGTCGTCGCCGGTTCCTGGCCGAGGGGCTGGACGGCGCTGGGGTGCGCACTGGCCCTGGTGGCGGCGGGGGTGACGGGACTCCTGGCGGGCCGGCGCAGCCGTACGACCGCGGAGCCCCAGGACGGGGTGCCGGGCCCGGACCTCGCCAAGGCCGACGGCGGCACGACGGCAGGCCGCTCCCCGGCGCTGGTGGCCGGAGTCGTCTGGCTGCTCGCGCTCGCCGCGGCCGGGACCTGGGGCCTGACGGCGGCGGGCGACGACGAGGACGACGAAGAGGGCCGGGCCTCCGGGCAACCCGCCGCGAGCGCCTCCGCGTCGGCGGCCCCGCGGAAGGCGGGGATCGCGTGGTCCGTCCCGCCCGTCGGCGCGAAGCACGACGAGGGGGTCGGTGCCTGGGCCCTCGGCGACGCCGTCGCGCAGGGGCGGCTCGACGGGCTGTACGCGTACGACTCCGCGACCGGAGCGGTCCGCTGGAACGTTTCCGCCCCGACCCGCCAGGCCCTCTGCGGAATGTCCTCCGACGCCGAACAGGGCATCGGCCTGATCGCCCACGGCCGGCACGAGAAGTCCTGCGCCGAACTCCTCGCCGTCCGTGTCTCCGACGGCAAGGTCATGTGGCGCAGGACCCTCCCCGGCACGGGCCTCCTCGCCCGGGGCGCCGCCGTCGGCGGCGGCACCGCCGTCACCGCCGAGGACGGCGCCGTCCGGGGCCGGTCCTCCGAGACCGGCGACCAGCGCTGGCAGCGGCCGCTCGCGAAGGGCTGCCGGGTGCTCGCGGTCGACGCGGACGCCACCCGCACCCTCCTCGCCGAACAGTGCGGCACGGGGGCACGGCTCGTCGCCCTGGACACCCGTACCGGCGCGCAGCAGTGGCTGAGGGAACTCCCCGTGGAGTCCCGTGCCACGGCGGCGGTGGTCTCCGTCGCCCCGGTCGTCGTCGCCGTCCACGAGGACGACAAGCGCGGCACCCACGCCTTCCTCGGCTTCGACGGCAAGGGCACGCCGACGGTGACGATCCCGCTCTCCGGCCCCGAGGGAGAGCTGACCGCCCCCGGGGAGGCGGGCGACGGGCGCACCGCGCGGATCGTCGTCCGCGACGGTCGCCTGATCACGACGGCCGAGCGGGACGGCCTGGTGCCCGACCGGGTCGTCGCGTACTCCCTCACGGACGGCCGGAAGGCCTGGGAGTACGCCTCCGAGCATCAGACGGCGGCGCTGACGACCGAGCGGGACGGCCGGGTCGCGGTCCTGGAGGACGCCGCCGGAGCGAGGATCGTGCTCCTCGACGCCGGCACGGGCAGGCCGGGCACGGTGATCGCCCCGGAGAACACCGAGGCGCAACTCTCCATCGCACCGGAACTCGTCGTCGCCGCCGACGGCGGGCACATCGTCGTCAACCACCTCCTGATGCAGGCGGAACCGTCGGCCTTCGCCCTGCGCTGAGCACCGACACGCGAGGGAGGCCCACCCCGAGAAGGGAGCGGGCCTCCGTCGTCTGCCGGGCACGGCGAAGGCCCGGCTCCCGGGTCGGGGAGTCGGGCCTCTGCCGCGTCAGGTGCGGGTCAGATCGTGCGGAACGCCAGGACCACGTTGTGGCCGCCGAAGCCGAACGAGTTGTTGATCGCGGCGATCGTGCCCTGCGGGAGTTCGCGGGGCTCGTCGCGGACGATGTCCGCGTCGACCTCCGGGTCCAGCTCGTCGACGTTGATCGTCGGCGGGGCCAGACGGTGGTGGAGCGCCAGGACCGTCGCGACGGTCTCGATGCCGCCCGCGCCGCCCAGGAGGTGGCCGGTCATCGACTTCGTCGCGGAGATCGCGACGTGGTCCAGGTCGTCGCCCAGGACCTTCCGCAGCGCCTTGATCTCGGCGACGTCACCCTGCGGCGTCGACGTGGCGTGCGCGTTGAGGTGGACGACCTCGGACGGCTTGAGGTCCGTCGCGTCGAGCAGGTTCTGCATCGCGGCGGCGATGCCCCGGCCGGTCGGCTCGGGCTGCGCGATGTGGTGGCTGTCGGCCGACAGGCCCTGGCCGAGCACCTCGCAGTAGACGCGGGCGCCGCGGGCCTTCGCGTGCTCCTCGGACTCCAGGATCACGACGCCCGCGCCCTCGCCGAGCACGAAGCCGTCACGGCCGGTGTCGTAGGGACGCGAGGCCTTCGTCGGCTCGTCGTTGCTCTTGGACATCGCCATCATGTTGGCGAAGGCGGCGATCGGCAGCGGGTGGATCGCGGCCTCGGTACCGCCGGCGACGACCACGTCGGCACGGCCGGTACGGATCATCTCGACGGCGTAGCCGATCGCCTCGGCACCCGACGCACACGCGGAGACCGGGGTGTGGACGCCCGCCCGGGCGTTCACCTCGAGGCCCACGTTCGCGGAGGGGCTGTTCGGCATGAGCATGGGCACGGTGTGCGGGGAGACGCGGCGGACGCCCTTCTCCTTGAGCACGTCGTACTGGTCGAGCAGAGTCGTTACGCCACCGATGCCGGAGGCGATGACCGACCCGAGCCGCTCGGGCGCGATGGACGCGTCCTCGCCTGCGGGGGCGGTGTAGCCCGCGTCGGCCCAGGCCTCACGGGCCGCGATCAGCGCGAACTGCGCCGAGCGGTCCAGCTTGCGGGCGAGCGGGCGGGGCAGGACGTCACCGGGGTCGACGGCGGCGGTCGCGGCGATCTGCACGGGCAGTTCGGCGAAGCGCTCGCCCTCCAGGGGCCGGACGCCGGAGCGCCCCGCGAGAAGACCTTCCCAGGTCGACGCGGAGTCGCCACCCAGCGGTGTGGTTGCGCCGATACCGGTGACGACCACGGTGCGATTGGTCGAGCTCACAGGAATTCGTTCTCCATGTGTGTGATGGTCGGAATACGGCGCCACCGCCGGGTGGCGGACCGAGTCAGCGAGGGCCGAATCAGGCCTGGTGCTTCAGGATGTAGTCGGCAGCGTCGCCAACCGTCTTGAGGTTCTTGACGTCCTCGTCCGGGATCTTGACGTCGAAGCGCTCTTCGGCGGCGACGACGACCTCGACCATGGAGAGCGAGTCGACGTCCAGGTCGTCGGTGAAGGACTTGTCCAGCTGGACGTCCTCGACCGGGATGCCGGCGATCTCGTTGACGATCTCGGCGAGGCCTTCGACGATCTGGTCCTGGGTGGCGGCCATGGTGGCGCTCCTTCTTGTGATTACTTGTGAAAAGGCTTCCGGGAGAACCGGAGTGCCTAGGGGAGGGTAACGACCGTCGCGGCGAAGACGAGACCCGCCCCGAAGCCGATGATGAGCGCCGTGTCGCCGCTCTTCGCCTTGCCGGTCGCCAGGAGTCGTTCCATGGCGAGCGGAATCGAGGCCGCGGACGTGTTGCCGGTGGTCTCGACGTCACGGGCGACCGTGACGTGCTCCGGCAGCTTCAGCGTCTTCACCATCGAGTCGATGATCCGCATGTTCGCCTGGTGCGGGATGAAGACGTCCAGATCGTCCGCCGAGATGCCGGCGGCGTCCAGAGCCTGCTGGGCGACCTTCGCCATCTCGAAGACGGCCCAGCGGAAGACCGCCTGACCCTCCTGCGTGATGGCGGGGAACTTGATCTCGCCCTGCTCGTTGAGCGGAAGCTTGGAGACGTCGCCCACGTGGAACTCGTTCCACGGCACGGTCTGCTTGATCGTCTCGGACTTGTCGCCCTCGGAACCCCAGACGGTGGGGCCGATGTGCGGCTCGTCCGAAGGACCGACGACCACGGCACCGGCGCCGTCGCCGAACAGGAAGGCCGTCGCGCGGTCCTCCAGATCCGTCAGGTCGCTGAGCCGCTCGACACCGATGACGAGCACGTACTCCGCGGAACCCTCGACGATCATGCCCTTGGCGAGCGTCAGGCCGTAGCCGAAGCCCGCGCAGCCGGCGGAGATGTCGAACGCGGCCGGCTTGCCGGCGCCGATCTTGTCGGCGATCTCGGTGGCGACGGCCGGGGTCTGCTTGAAGTGCGAGACCGTGGAGACGATCACGGCACCGATCTGCTCGGGGTTGATCCCGGCGTCGGCGATGGCCTTGCCCGAGGCCTCCACCGACATGGCGGCGACGGTCTCCTCGGGAGAGGCCCAGTGCCGGGTGGCGATACCGGAGCGCGAGCGGATCCACTCGTCGGACGAGTCGATCGTCTCGAGGATCACCTCGTTCGGCACGACCCGGGTGGGGCGGTAGCCGCCGACACCGAGGATCCGTGCGTACGGGGCGCCCTTGCTGGGCTTGATCTTCGACATGCTTCTCGACACTCCTTGTCAGACGGCCGCGTGCTCAGCGATGAGCGTACGGGCCGCGTCGAGGTCGTCGGGAGTCTTGAGGGCGACCGTGGACACGCCCGGCAGGGCGCGCTTGGCGATGCCGGTCAGGGTGCCGCCGGGGCACACCTCGATCAGCGCGGTCGCGCCGAGCGCCTGGAAGGTCTCCATGCACAGGTCCCAGCGGACCGGGTTCGCGACCTGGCCGACCAGGCGGGCCACGACCTCGGCGCCGTCGGTGACGACCTGCCCGTCCTTGTTCGAGACGTAGCGGGTGGCCGGGGCGGCCGGGGACAGCTCCTTCGCGGCCGCTTCGAGCTTCGCCACGGCCGGGGCCATGTGATGCGTGTGGAAGGCACCGGCGACCTTGAGCGCGACGACCCGGCGGACACCCTCGGGCTTGTCGGCCTCCAGGGCGGCCAGCTGCTCCATGGTGCCGGCGGCCACGATCTGGCCCGCGCCGTTCACGTTGGCCGCGGTCAGGCCGAGCTTCTCCAGATGCGGGACGGTCACCTCGGGGTCGCCGCCGAGCAGCGCCGACATGCCGGTCTCGGTGATCGCGGCGGCCTCGGCCATCGCGAGCCCACGGGTCCGTACGAGACGCAGCGCGGCGGTGTCGTCGAGGACGCCCGCGAACGCGGCGGCGGTGAACTCGCCGACGCTGTGACCGGCGACGACGCCGGGGGAGACGTCGCCGAGGGCGGCGGCGGACAGCAGGCCGGCGGCGACGAGGAGCGGCTGGGCCACTGCGGTGTCACGGATCTCGTCCGCGTCCGCCTTCGTGCCGTAGTGGGCGAGGTCGAGCCCGATGGCGTCCGACCAGGCCGCGATGCGGTCGGCGGCGCCGGGGAGTTCGAGCCAGGGGGTCAGGAAGCCGGGCGTCTGGGCGCCTTGGCCGGGAGCGACGAGTACGAGCACCCTCACACTCTCTCTTGCGGACGGCTCCGAGCGCCCGTGGGGACAGGGACGAAGAACCGTCGGGGGAATTGTTGGTGTTCGACAAAAGTCTAGGACTGCGGATCTCCGTCGGCCAAGCGCCCGAGAATGAGCGCGATCCGCAGCGTGAACGCGGAACGGACATCAGAGGGTGACCAGCCGGTGACGTCGGTCACACGTCGAAGCCGGTAGCGCACGGTGTTGGGGTGCACGAACAGCATCCGCGCCGCGCCTTCCAGGCTGCTGGCCTGCTCCAGATAGACACTGAGAGTTTCGAGCAGCGCCGACCCGGCTTCTTCCAGCGGTCTGTAGATCTCCTCCACCAGCTGCTCGCGCGCCGAAGGGTCGGACGCGATGGCGCGCTCCGGCAGGAGATCGTCCGCGAGGACCGGGCGGGGAGCGTCCTGCCAGGCGGAGCAGGCCTTCAGGCCCGCCGCGGCGGCCTGCGCGGAGCGCGTGGCGGCCAGCAGGTCGGGGACCACCGGGCCCGCGACGACCGGGCCCGCCGCGTACGGGCCGATCAGGGCCTTCGCCACGGCCAGCGGGTTGTCGTTGCCGCCGGCGATGACGACCAGGCGGTTGCCGAGGACCCCGGTGAGGACCTGGAGCTTGGCGTGCCGGGCCGCGCGGCGGATCGCCTCCACGGTCAGCTCGCTGTCCCCGTCGGGGGCCGTGCCGAGGATCACGCACACATGGTCCGGGGAGTTCCAGCCGAGCGCCGCGGCACGCGAGACCGCGCCCTCGTCGGCCTCGCCGGAGAGGACCGCGTTCACCACGAGCGACTCCAGGCGCGCGTCCCAGGCGCCCCGGGCCTCGGCGGCCTGGGCGTACACCTGGGCGGTCGCGAAGGCGATCTCCCGGGCGTAGACGAGGAGCGCCTCGCGGAGGATGGACTCGTCGCCGGGGGCGGCGACCTCCTCGATCGCGGTCTCCATGACCTCGATGGTGGTCCGCACCATCTCGACGGTCTGGCGCAGGGTGATCGCGCGGGTCAGCTCGCGGGGCGCGGTGCCGAAGACGTCCGTCGAGATGGCCTGCGGGGTCTCCGGGTGCCGGAACCACTCGGTGAACGCGGCGATGCCGGCCTGGGCGACCAGACCGATCCACGACCGGTTCTCGGGCGGCATCGCCCGGTACCACGGCAGCGTCTCGTCCATGCGGGCAATGGCGTTGGCGGCGAGCCGCCCGGAGGACTGTTCGAGGCGCTTCAGGGTCGCGGCGTGCGGGTGAGGGGCGTTCGTGGGTTCTGGCACGGGGACAAGACTGCCTTATCGGGACGGCAGTGTGCGGGGTCGGGGCGGTTCGTCTCCGTCGGGGTCGGCGGCCGGACCCCGCAGGAACCGCCGGGAACGCCTCGCGGCGGGACCCGGCCGGAACCGCCGGGAACGCCTCGCGGCGGGACCCCGCCGGAACCACCGGGAACGCCTCGCGGCGGGAGCCGGGTACGGCCCCGGGCGGCCGCACTACCGTAGGACCCGTGATACGCATCCAGCGCGCGGCGGAGCGGTACCCCGGGGGCGACCCGGCCGCCGGGATCGAGACCCGGCACGCCCTGTCCTTCGGGCCGCACTACGACCCCGACAACCTCCGCTTCGGCGCCCTGCTCGCCTGCAACGAGGAGCGGCTGGCGCCCGGCGCGGGCTTCGACGAGCATCCGCACAGCCACACCGAGATCGTCACCTGGGTCGCCGAGGGGGAGCTCACCCACCACGACACGGCCGGCCACACCACGGTCGTCCGCCCCGGCGACCTCCAGCGGCTGAGCTCCGCCGGGGGAGTCCGGCACGTCGAACGCAACGACGCGGACGTGCCGCTCGTCTTCGTGCAGATGTGGCTCGCACCGCTGTCGCCGGGCGGGGAGCCCTCGTACGAGGTGGTGCGCGGGCTCGGGGAGCCGTACGACCTCCCGGCGGCCGGTGCGCGGCTGCACGTCCGCCGGCCGAGCGCGGGCGAGAGCGTCGCCGTACCGGCCGCCGACCTCGTGTACGTCCATGTCGTGCGCGGCACGGTGGGGTTCGGAGAGGAGGAGCCCGGCGCCGAGTCCGGCGAGGGGCCCGACAGCGAGCCGCTGCGCCCCGGCGACGCCGCCCGCATCACCGACGCCCGGGGGCACACCCTCGTCGCCACGTCCGATGCGGAGGTCCTGATCTGGGAGATGCGGGACTGGCGCAAGGCCCTCGGCTGAACGGCCGGGGGCCGGCGCTTCAGGCGAGCGCGCTCTTCTTCTTCCACTGCTCCCAGCTCAGGTTCCACGCCCCGTAGCCGTTGCCCTCGTCGACCGTGCCCTTGGTGTCCTTGCCGGTGATCTCGAAGGGGTCGCCGACGTTCACCGCGCCGTAGAAGGACGCGGCGTTCGCGTCGCTCATGCCGATGCAGCCCGAGCTCTTGTTGGCGTTGCCGAAGTACGCCGCGTTCCACGGGGCCGCGTGCGCGTACATGCCCGACCAGGTCAGCCGCATCGAGTAGTCGACCATCTTGTCGTAGGCGTCCCCGAGGCCGACCGTCTCCGAGTTCATGTTGATGGTGCCCTCCTTCGCCATCAGCACGGCCGTGCCCCGCCAGGACCGCTTGTCGCCGCCCGGGGTGCCGCCGGAGACCGGGATCGTACGGACCGTGCGCCCCGCCTTGTCGAGGGTCAGCCTGTGGCGGTCCAGGTCGACCTTGACGATCTGCGCCGCGCCGATCGTGAAGCCGGTGCGGTAGTCGCGTACGAACCAACCGCCGCCCGAGTCGGTGCCGTTCAGATTCGCCTCCAGGGTGACCTTCGTCCCGGGCTTCCAGTACGTACGGGGGCGCCAGTCCGCCCTGTCCCGGCCCGAGTAGTCCTTGACCCAGCCCCAGGAGCCCTCGGTCGCGTTCGAGGTGGTCACCTTCAGCTGCTTCTCCACGTCCGCCTTCTTCGTGACCGGCAGGTCGAAGACGATCGAGACGGGGTGGGCGATGCCGACGGTGGTGTTCTTGCCGGGGGCGAGGGTCAGCTTGTTGACCTTGTCCGCCGCCGCCGTCCTGAAGGAGGACCGGGTGGTCGACTCCCTGCCGTCGGCCGTGCGCGAGGTGACCTCCACGGTGTACGCGGTGCCCGGCGCCGCCTTGCGGTCCGAGACCCAGCGGGTGCCGCCCGCGGCCGCCCGCCCGGCGAGCGAACCGCCGTCCGCGTCCACGACCTTCACCTCGGAGATCGTGCCGCCCGTCGCGGTCACCGTCACCGGGACGCCGGCCGCCGGCTCCACGACCGTCACCTTCGCCGGCGGAGCCTTCGACGCGTCCGCCGCGGTCCCCCCGGTCCCCCCGGGACCGCTCGCCGCCTGAGCCGAACAGGCCGTCAGGGAGACGGTCAGCGCGACTGCCGCGAGAACGGGACGGGGTGTGCGTATGCGCAGCACGGGAGACCTCCGCAGTGATGAGGAGCGAGTGGGATGTTTCGGACTGTAGGTCGCTCCCCGCGCCGCACGGGGGGCCCGGGACCCGTATGACAAGGGCTGCGGCAAAACGGTCATCGTCCGGTCACATACGCCGCGCGACTCCGTCGAATTCGGCTGTGAGCCTGCTGTGCGCCCCACCACCGAGGGGCGGAACAAGGAGGCTCCCGTTGTGTCAGCCCTGCTCGTGACGGCCGCACCCACCGAGCGCCGCGCCCTGCGGCTCGGCCCCGTGACCCCCGAGGTCTACCGCGCCTTCCTCGCGTCCCGCTCCGGTGCGGACGGGCCCAGCTTCCTCCAGGTCCCGGCCTGGGCCCAGGTGAAGGACGGCTGGCAGCACCAACTGATCGGCTGGGGACCGGAGTCCGGTGGACCGACCGGCGTCGCCCTCGTCCTCCTGCGGCCCTTCCCCGGTACCCGCAAGTACTTCGCCTACCTGCCCGAAGGCCCCGTCGCCGACTGGGCAGACGCCGACATCGACAGCTGGCTCGGCCCGCTCCTCGGCCATCTCCGCTCCTGCGGCGCCTTCGCCGTACGCATCGGCCCCGGGCCCGCCTACCGGCGGTGGAACGCCGCCACCGTCAAGGCCGCCACCGGCCCCGGCCGCAGGCTCTCCGACGTCCTCGCCGACGAGGTCGACCCGCTGGGGACCGCCGTCGCCGAACGGCTCCGCGCCCGCGGCTGGCGCCGCTGCGGCGGGGAGTCGGAGGACGGGGCCGACGCCCAGCCCCGGCACGTCTTCCAGGTGCCGCTCACCGGGCGCACCCCCGACGACCTGTGGACCGGCCTCAACCAGGAATGGCGGCGCAACGTCCGCAAGGCCCGCAAGTCCGGGGTCGAGATCACCGTCGGATCCGCCGCCGACCTCCCCGAGTTCTACCGGCTGCTCCGCATCACCGAGGAGCGCGACGGCTTCCGGCTCGGCCGCTCCCTCGCCTACTACGAGCGCCAGTACGCCGTCCTCAACGCCGAGCACCCCGGCCGGATGAAGCTCTACCTGGCCCGCCACGAGGGCGAGATCCTCGCCGCCCACACCATGGTCACCGTCGGCGGACGCGTCTGGTACCAGACCGGTGCCTCCGCCGATCACCGCCGCGAGGTCCGCCCCTCCAACGCCCTCCAGTGGCGCATGATGCTGGACGCCCACGCCCTCGGCGCCGCCGTCTACGACCTGCGCGGGGTACCCTCCACCCTTGATCCGGGCGACCGGTCCCACGGGCTGCTCCGCTGGAAGCTCGGTACGGGCGGACAGGTCGTCGAGACGCTGGGGGAGTGGGAGACACCGATGCAGGGCACGACCAACCACGCGCTGTTCCGCGCCTTCCAGGCGTACATGGCCCGCCGATGACGGCCACGCTCACCGCTCAAAGGCCCGGCAGCGGCCGGGCGAAGGCCAAGCCGTCCGCGCTGCGCAGCAGCGCGCTGATGGCCGCCGGCTCGCTCGTCTCCCGTGCCACCGGCTTCGTCCGCGCCGCCGTCGTCGCCGCGGCGCTCGGCGCGGCCGCCGTCGCCGACGGCTACGCGGTCGGCAACACCGTCCCCACCATCATCTACACGCTGCTCCTCGGCGGCGCCCTCAACGCCGTGTTCGTCCCCGAGCTGGTCAAGGCCGCCAAGGAGCACGAGGACGGCGGAGCCGCCTACACCGACCGGCTGCTCACCCTCTGCGTGCTCGCCCTCCTCGCCCTCACGGCCGGCGCGGTGTTCGCCGCGCCCCTGATCGTCGACACGTACACCGACTACGTGGGCGAGCAGCGGGAGATGACCCTCGCCTTCACGCGCGCGTGCCTGCCGCAGATCTTCTTCCTCGGCCTGTTCACCCTGCTCGGCCAGGTCCTCAACGCGCGGGGCCGCTTCGGCGCCATGATGTGGACCCCCGTCCTCAACAACGTGGTCGTCGTTGCCGTCTTCGCCCTGTTCCTCGTGGTCAGCGACGGCGGCGCCCTCACCCCCGGGGAGACCGCGCTGCTCGGCTGGGGCACCACCGCCGGCATCGTGCTCCAGGCGCTCGCCCTCGTCCCCTCGCTGCGCGCCGCCCGCTTCCGCTGGCGGCCCCGCTTCGACTGGCGCGGCAGCGGCCTCGCGACGCCCCTGCGCTCGGCCGGCTGGCTGGTCCTGCTCGTCCTCACCAACCAGGGCGCGTACTGGGTGACCACCCTCCTCGCCACCTCGGCGGGCGGCACCGTCAGCGGCGGCGGCCTCGCCGCGTACAACAACGCCTATCTGCTGTGGACCGTCCCGCACGGCATCATCACGGTCTCCCTCGTCACCGCGCTGCTGCCGCGGATGAGCGCGGCCGCCGCCGACGGCGACCTCGCCGGGGTCCGCCGGGACGTCTCGTACGCCCTGCGGACCAGCCAGGCCGCCGTCGTCCCGGCGGCCTGCGCCCTGCTCGCGCTCGCCGTGCCGCTGATGACGGTCGTCTTCCGGTACGGGGCGACCACCGGCGACGACATCCGCGCGATGTCCTGGATCCTGATGGCCTTCGCGCCCGGCCTCGTCGCCCTCTCCGGGCAGTACGTGTGCAACCGCGCCTTCTACGCGCTGCGGGACACCCGTACCCCGTTCCTGCTCAACCTGGTGATCGCCGGGCTCAACGCGGGGCTGTCGTTCGCCGCCCACCACTACCTGCCCACCAGGTGGGCCGTGGCCGGCATGGCCGCCGGGTACACGCTCGCCCTCTGGGCGGGCTGGGGCCTCACGGCGTACGTGCTGAGGAGGCGGCTCAAGGGGGCAGGCCCGGCGTCCGGGACCGGCCCTGCGTCCGGAGGCGCGGGCGGTCCGGCCTCCTCGGGCGCCGGGAGTCCGGCCTCCGTGGGCGCGGCCGGTCCGGCCTCCGGCGGTTCCGTCTCCGCGATCGTGCGGCTGCTGTCCGCCGCCGTACCCGCCGCCGGTTACGGGCTCCTCATCACCGACCTCACCGGTCCGGCCGGAGCCGTCCCCTCCGGGATCGCCGGCGCGCTGACCGTCCTCGCCGTCTTCGCCGTCCTCGCCCGGCCCCTCCGGCTCACCGAGGTCCAGGCCCTCATCGGGGCCGGGACCGGCCGGCTGCGCGGCCTCGCCCACCGCGCCTGAGCCACCCCTCCGCGCAGGAGGGACCCTTCGACCTTGGATACTTCACAGATGCCCCGCGTGCTCCTGATAGAAGACGACCCCTCCGTCCGCGAAGGCGTCGAGCTCGGGCTCCGGCGCCGCGGGCACGAGGTGCGCACCGCCGCCACCGGGGAGGCCGGGCTCGACGCGCTCGCGGAGTTCCGGCCGGATCTGCTGCTGCTCGACCTCATGCTGCCCGGCATCAACGGCGTGCAGGTCTGCCGCCGGGTCCGCGAGAGCAGCCAGCTGCCGATCATCATGCTGACCGCACGCGGCGACGACTTCGACGTCGTCATAGGTCTGGAGGCCGGCGCCGACGACTACATCGTCAAGCCCGCCCGTACCGAGGTCATCGAGGCACGGATACGGGCCGTGCTGCGCCGCATCGAGGAGCCGGCCGGCGGCCGGGCCGCCGTCGAGTTCCACGGGGAGCTGGCCATCGACCGGGCCGGACTCACCGTCGCGAAGGCGGGCGAGCGGATCGCCCTCGCCCCCTCCGAGCTGAAGCTGCTGCTCCACCTCACCGCCGCGCCCGAGCAGGTCTTCAGCCGGCAGCAGCTCCTCGAACACGTCTGGGAGCACAGCTACCACGGGGACGCCCGGCTGGTCGACGCCTGCGTCCGCCGGCTGCGGAACAAGATCGAGGACACCCCGGGCGACCCCCGCTACATCC
Source organism: Streptomyces sp. NPDC056480 (assembly GCF_042795405.1). Lineage (NCBI taxonomy): Bacteria > Bacillati > Actinomycetota > Actinomycetes > Kitasatosporales > Streptomycetaceae > Streptomyces > Streptomyces sp. NPDC056480. Next base: position 34,098 of record NZ_JBHTSA010000054.1, read on the forward strand.
AGACCCTGCGCGGTTTCGGCTACCGCTTCGGTCCGCTGGGACCGCAGTGAAGGCCTGCGTCACCCCGGACGAGGACACCGGGGACGCGGGGCCCGGCGGCCACGCCGGTCATGACGGTCACGGAGCGACGGGGCGCGCGTCCCGGCGCGGGGGCCGGAGCCCGCGGCTGCGGCCGCACCCCTTCGGGCTCCGCACCCGGCTCGTCCTCGCCTTCCTGCTCGTCGCGGCCGTCGGCTGCGGCACCACCGCCGCCCTCACCTACCGGGCCGCCCGCAACGCCATCCTGGAGCAGACCCAGGACACCGCCGTCTCCGCCTTCCGCGAGCAGGTCGACGCCCTCGGCACCGAACTGCCCGTCAACGCGGAGAGCCTGCGGGACTCGCTCATGCTCGTCGCCCGCCAGGGCAAGCCCCGCGCCTGGCGCGTCTACGCCGAGTACGGCACCCTCCGCGTCTCCTCCACCGACCGGCCCACCTCCTCCGTCATCACCCCGGAGCTGCGGGCCCGCGCCGCCGACGACGAGGCAGTCCCGCACGGCAGTTTCCAGCGGGTGGTCAAGAACGGCACCCCGTACCTCACGATCGCCGTCCCCGCCGTGTTCCTGGCCCGCTCGGCCGACGGCCCACCGCAGCGCACCGGTCTCGTGTTCTACGCCGTCATGGAACTCTCCGAGGAGGAGGCGAACGTCGAGGCCATGGTCACGGCGGCCCGCGACGGAGCCCTGCCCGCGCTCGCCATCGCCCTGATCCCCGCCCTGATCGCCGCGCGCGGCGTGCTCCGGCCCGTGCGGGAGCTGCGCCACGCGGCCCACAGCATGGGCCGGGGCCGGCTCGACACCCGTATCCACGCCAAGGGCAGCGACGAACTCGCCGACCTCGCCCGGACGTTCAACGAGTCCGCCGCCGAGCTGGAACGTTCCGTCGCGGAACTCCGCAACGCCGAGGCACGCGCCCGCCGCTTCGCCTCCGACGTCTCGCACGAACTCCGCACCCCGCTCGCCGGGATGCTCGCCGTCACGGAGGTCCTCGACGAGGACGCCGGGAGCCTCGACAGCGACACCGCCCGCGCCGTCCGCCTGATCAGCGCCGAAACCGGGAAGCTCGCCGTTCTCGTCGAAGACCTCATGGAGATCTCCCGCTTCGACGCCCGCGCCGCAGAGCTGCACACCGACGAGGTCGACGCCGCCGACTGCGTCCGCAAGACCCTCCAGCACCGCTACTGGACCGATCCGGCGCAGGTCGTCCCGTACCTCACGGAGGGGATCAGGGCCCGGCTCGACCCGCGCCGCTTCGACGTGGTCGTCGCCAACCTCGTCGGGAACGCGCTGCGGCACGGCGGTGCGCCGGTGACGGTCCGGCTCCGGGCGGAGGGGGACCAGCTGGTGACGGAGGTCGCCGACCGGGGTCCCGGCATCCACCCGGACGTCCTGCCGCACGTGTTCGACCGCTTCTACAAGGCGGACCAGGCCCGTACCCGCTCCGCGGGCAGCGGCCTCGGCCTCGCGATCACCCTGGAGAACGTACGGCTCCACGGAGGCACGGTCACGGCCGCCAACGACCCCGAGGGCGGGGCCGTCTTCACCGTGCGGATGCCGCTGTGAACGGCCCGGATGCCGCTGTGAACGGCGCGGCTGCCACCGCCGCGCACCGCCGCCGGGCGGGGGGAGCCGCGAAGCGCCGCCGAGCGGCCGCCGCGGCCCTGCTCGCCCTGCTGACCCCGCTCGCGCTGGCCGGCTGCGGCATACAGAAGACCGATGTCGTCGAGGCGGGCGGGGCGGCGACGCTCCACGTCGGGCCGCCGCTGCCCGAGGAACGGATCGTGCTCTACTTCGTCGGCCCCGACGGCCGGTCGATGCCGGTGGTCCGCGGCTTCGGCCTGCCCTACCCGGACAACACCCCCCCGACGGGGGACTCGGGAGAGCATGTCCCGACCGATGTGTTCGGTCCCGGCTACGAGATATCCCGCGACGACCTGAACCGCGGCGGGATCGTCACCGACAAGATCCTCGCCATGCTCCTCGCCGGCCCCAGCGAGCACGAGAGGGCGGCGGGCATCACCACCGCCCTGCCCGAGGCGAAGGGGGACACCCCGACCATGCTGCAGGCCTCCAAGGGGACCACCTCGCCGGGGAACCCGGCGCGCCGGCTGGTCTGGGTCCGTACGCCCTTCCCGGTCAAGAAGCTGTCGGAGGCCGCCGTCCGCCAGCTGGTCTGCACGGCCGCCTACGCGGAGCACCCGGCCGGCCTGGTCGAGGTGTCGCTCAGCGGCCCGGACGGGATCCTGCCCACCACCCGCTGCGACGGATAGCGGCGTCCGCGGACAGCCGCGCCTCAGGCCGTCCGCAGGTCGGCGAGGACCGCGTCGGTGAACGGCGGCCAGGCCTCGACCGCCCACGCCCCGAAGGGCCGGTCGGTCAGCGCCACGCACGCGGCACGCGCGTCCGGGTCGATCCACAGGAACGTGCCCGACTGCCCGAAGTGCCCGAAGGTACGCGGCGAGGACGTGGCGCCGGTCCAGTGCGGGGACTTGCCGTCGCGGATCTCGAAGCCGAGGCCCCAGTCGTTGGGCCGCTGGTGCCCGTAGCCGGGCAGGATGCCGGTCAGACCGGGGTACGCGACGCTCATCGCGTCCAGGACGGTGCGCGGGTCGAGCAGCCGCGGCGCCTGCACCTCGGCGGCGAACCGCACCAGGTCGTCGACGGTCGAGACGGCGTCCTTGGCCGGCGAGCCCTCGAGCGTCGTCGACGTCATGCCCAGCGGCGCGAGGACCGCCTGGTGCAGGTACTCGGCGAAGGGGATGTCGGTCGCCTTGGCGAGGTGGTCGCCGAGGGCCTCGAAACCGGTGTTGGAGTAGATCCGGCGGGTGCCCGGCGCGGCCATGACCCGGTTCTCGTCGAACGCGAGCCCCGAGGTGTGGGCGAGGAGATGGCGCACGGTCGCGCCCTCGGGCCCGGCCGGCTCGTCGAGGTCGATCGCCCCCTCCTCGTACGCGACGAGGACGGCGTACGCCGCGAGCGGCTTGGTGACGGAGGCGAGCGGGAAGCGCTGCCCGGTGGGGCCGTACGCCCCGGCCAGGGTGCCGTCCGCGCGGACCACGGCGGCCGCCGCGGTGGGGACGGGCCAGTTCTCGATCGACGCCAGGCTCGGCACGCTGCTCTGCATGGGGCCGAGCCTACTTGCTTGGAGTGCACTCCAACGTTTTAGCGTGGGGGCATGAGCGTGATGGCGAGCACGAGCACGACGACAGGCACGAGTACGAGCACCGGCACCAGCGGTACCCGGATCCCCCGGGCGTACTACACGATCAGCGAGGTCGCGGCCCTGACCGGGCTCACCGCCCACACCCTGCGCTGGTACGAGCGGATCGGACTCATGCCGCACGTCGACCGCTCGCACACCGGCCAGCGCCGGTTCACCGAGCGGGACCTGGGCTGGCTCGCCTTCGTCGGCAAGCTGCGGCTGACCGGGATGCCGGTCGCCGACATGGTCCGGTACGCGGAGCTCGTCCGCGAGGGAGACCACACCCGCGAGGAACGACGGGAACTCCTGGAGACCACCAGGCGTGACGTGCTCTCCCGGATCACCGAACTCCAGGACACGCTCGCCGTGCTCGACATCAAGATCAGTCATTACGGGACCGCATGCGGAGGCACATCTTCATGACCAGCGTGACCAGGATCGACACCGTACGGCTCGGCGGCCAGGACGGACCCGCGATCGGCGTCCAGGGCTTCGGCGCCATGGGCATCAGCGAGTTCTACGGCGACACCGACGAGGCCGCCGCCCGCGACACCCTCGACGCGGCCCTGGAGGCCGGCGTCACCCTGATCGACACCGCCGACGCCTACGGCAACGGCGCCAACGAGCGGTTCCTCGCCCCGTTCCTCGCCGCCCACCGCGACGAGGTCACCCTCGCCACCAAGTTCGCCCTGGAACGGCGCGCCGACGACCCCGCCTACCGGGGGATCCGCAACGACCCCGCGTACATCAGGACCGCCGTCGAGGGCAGCCTGAGCCGCCTCGGCATCGAGACCATCGACCTCTACTACATGCACCGCCGCGACCCGGACGTCCCGCTCGCCGAGTCCGTCGGCGCGATGGCCGAACTCGTCCGGGAGGGCAAGGTCAAGCACCTCGGCCTCAGCGAGGTCACCGGCCCCGAGCTGCGCGAGGCCCACGCCGTCCACCCCATCGCCGCCCTCCAGTCGGAGTGGTCGCTGTTCTCCCGGGACGTGGAGCGCAGCGCCGTCGGCGCCGCCGCCGAACTCGGCGTCACCGTCGTGCCGTACTCGCCGCTCGGCCGCGGCTTCCTCACCGGATCCTTCGCCGACGCCGGCAAGGACCTGACGGGCGGCGACTACCGCCGGCACCAGCCCCGGTTCACCGGCGAGAACGCGGAGCGGAACGCGGCCCTGCTCGACCCGGTCCGCAAGATCGCCGCCGCGCACGGCGCGACCCCCGCGCAGATCGCCCTCGCCTGGGTGCAGCAGCGGGCCTCCGTCCACGGTCTGACGGTCGTCCCGATCCCCGGCACCCGCAAGCGCTCCCGCCTGGAGGAGAACGCCGCCGCCACCCGGATCACCCTCACCGCGGCCGAACTCGCCGAACTCGAGCCGATCGCCGGTCTGGTGGCGGGCGACCGCTACCCGGACATGCGCTTCACGGCGGTGTCGCGCGAGGTCTGAGGGACCGCGCGTCACGCGATCCCCAGGGGCGCGCGTCACGCGATCCCCAGGGCGAAGGCCGCGAATCCCGCCGCCAGCAGCCCCGCCAGGGTGCGCCGGCCCGGGCCGGTCCTCGCCCACGGCGACTCGAACCCGCGCGCGTACCGCCCGATCAGGACGAGGAGTCCGGCGAAGACCGGCATCCACGCAAGCCGTGCCAGGATCCAGCCGACCGAGTCCGGTGCGCCGACCAGACCCGGGACCTCCCCGAGGAACGAGGCGGGGACGGCCGCGGCGAGCATCGCCGTCTGGTGCCAGCACAGGATCGTCATCGCCGAGAGGTTGACGACCACGACCGGCGCCCACAGCGCGGGCCGCTTCAGGAGCCTGCCGAGCCGGTCCCTGAGCAGGATCGCGGCGCCGCTCTGCGCGGCGGCCAGGGCGAGGACGAGCAGCGACGGCGGGTGGGAGTTGGTGCGGGCCTCGCCGGGGACGCCGACCATCGAGGCCGGGTAGCCGAAGGCGAGCAGCAGGGCGGCGAAGAGCGCGGCCCCGCCGATCAGCAGCGCCCAGGCGTGCCGCCTGGTGACCCGGCCCTCGCCCCAGGAGACGCCGAGCTGATAGGCGAAGAGCCAGCCGGGCAGGATGTTGAGGAGGCTGAGCCAGGACGGTACGGCGTCGGCGTACGGGCCGTACCGCAGGAAGTCGACGACGGCCACCGAGCCGAGCAGTGGGGCCGCGGCCCACACCCCGAGGCGGCGGGCGGCCCGGACGCACAGCGGGGTGAGCGCGGTGACCACCGTGTACACCCCGACGAACCACAGCGGCTGGATCACCAGCGTGGACGCGGTCCGCAGGGTGTCCACGGGCACGTCGAACCCGAAGTGCAGCACGGGCAGCAGCGCCGCCCAGACGGCCGTGACACCGAGCACCGGGCGGCCGAGCCGCGCGAGCCTGCCACCGAGCCACGCGCGCGTGGAGCCCTTCCTGCGCCGGTACGAGAGGACGGAGGCGTAGCCGCCGACCAGGAAGAAGATCCCCAGCATCTGGAGGACCCAGCTGACCGGCGCCAGTCCCGCGAACGCACCCAGCGGGCTGGCGTTGTGGACGGCCCCGTCGGAGGAGAGCGTGAAGCCGCCGAGCAGCCAGTGCCCGGTGGGCACGGCCAGCAGGGCCAAGGCGCGCAGCCCGTCGATCGCCCGGTCGCGGTGGGCGGGAGTGCCCGACTCGATCTTCCGGGTCGTGCGGCGGGCCATGGTCGCGAGGGAGCTCATCGGACGTCTCCCTCGGTGCGGGCGCCGGCGGTGGTGCGAACGTCGTCGGTGCCGCGGACGGAGCCGTCCGCGATCGCGGCGAAGGTGCGGAGCGAGGAGGTGCCCGGCGCGAAGTAACCGCCGTGGCCGGCCGCGTCGTCGGCCGCGATCCGGCGGGCGCCGAACGCCGCGTCGGTGGGGTCGGCGCCGTGCCCGAGGTCCCCGACCTCGACGTTCGGGATCCGGTCGATCCAGTCGGTGGGATCCTTCGCCGCCCAGACGCGTGCTGCGGTGCCGAGCTCGTTCACGTTCCCGGCGCGCATCCCGGGGGAGCCGAAGACCACCAGGTCCTTGGCCTTCAGATCATGGGCGGCGAGGCCGCAGACCACGGAGCCGTAGCTGTGGCAGAACAGGGACGGCTCGGGCGCCCCGACGGCCGCGAGACCGTCCGTGAAGCGGGTGAGCCGGTCCGCCCCCGCCTCGGCGAGCCGGCCGGTGGCCGCGTCCAGACCGACGCCGACCGGGGTGGTGTACCCGGCCCAGGCGACGACCGCCGTGTCCCCGCCGGTGGCCTGCCGCAGCGAGGCCGCCATGTCGGTGAGCGGCCGCACGTGGCCCGCGTCGATGTCCGAGCCGGGCACGATCACCGCGATGTGCTCGGCCCGGGTCAGATCCCCGTACACCAGGGCGACCTGGCCCCGGCCGCGGGTGTCGTGGGCGAGGACCCGCGCCCCGCCGAACGCCCCCTGCGTGGTGCGGGCGTTGGCCTCGTACCGCAGCTCGAGCGGTGCCCCGTCGAGGTTCCCGACGACCGTCGGGTGCGTCCGGGCCAGCTCCCGCTGCCGTACGGGGCTCAGTCCGGCGAAGAACCGCGCCACCCCGGCCGGGTCCATCCGCTCCGGGTCCGGCAGCCCGGCGGCCCGCCACTCCGCCGTACCGACCGGCGCCCCGGTGACGGCCTCCTGGCTGTCACCGGACGCCCAGCCGGCCGTCCCGCCGACCACGGCGGTCACCAGGGCCGCGGTGATCAGGGTCCTCGAAATACGGCGCATGGGGTCGCCCTCCCTCTCCGGTACTCGCTCGTTCGCTGGCGAGAGGAAGGTAGGAAGACGACGGGTGACGGCACGTCACACCGGGGAGCCAACTCCCGGTTGATACCGGGGTAGGGGGTGGAGGAGCAGGCAACACCACCCGGGGGGTGGGGTTTTCCCCCGGGGGACAGCTACCCGGCCGTCAGGACGTGCCGGGGGTCACGAGCCCCGGTAGCCGTCAGGACGTGCCGGGGGTCACGAGTCCCGACTCGTACGCGAAGACCACCGCCTGCGCCCGGTCGCGCAGGTCCAGCTTGGCGAGGACCCGGCCGATGTGGGTCTTCACCGTCTGTTCGGCGAGGACGAGGTGGTCCGCGATCTCCTGGTTGGACAGGCCGCGGGCGATGAGTTCGAGGACCTCGGTCTCGCGCGGGGTGAGTCCGTTCAGCCGCAGCGCCGTGGTGTCCTTGCGCGGCGCGGGCCGCGAGGCGGCGAAGTCGGCGATCAGCCGCCGGGTGACGGACGGGGCGAGCAGGGCCTCGCCCGCCGCCACCACCCGTACCGCCGCGATCAGGTCGGCCGGCGGCGCGTCCTTCAGGAGGAAGCCGGACGCGCCGGCGCGCAGCGCCTCGTACACGTAGTCGTCCACGTCGAAGGTGGTCAGCATGAGGACCTTCGGCCGGTGGGTGACCCCGGCCGGCGGGTGGAGGATCTCCCGTGCGGCGGCGAGTCCGTCCAGCTCCGGCATCCGGACGTCCATGAGGACCACGTCCGGGTGCGTCGAGCGGGCCACGTCGACGCCCTGCCGCCCGTCGGGGGCCTCGCCCACGACGTCGATGTCGGGCTGCGCGGCGAGCAGCGCGGCGAATCCGGCCCGCACCATGGCCTGGTCGTCGACGATGATCACGCGGATGGTCACTCGGAGTCCTCGGCGTTCGGGGGCGGGGTCGGCGGTGGGGTCGGAGACGCGGCCGGCGCCGGGTCCCGGGCCGGGGGCGTCTTCACGGCGGGGGCCGGGTCCGGGGTCAGCGGCAGCCGCGCGGCGACCCGGAAGCCGCCGTCCGGCAGCGGCCCGGTGTCGAGCGAGCCGCCCGTCAACCGTACGCGTTCCCGCATGCCGACGAGTCCGTGCCCGGTGCCGGACGCGCCGCGCTCCACCGCGGAACCCGGCTCCGTCGAGGGCCCGTTGACGACGAGGACCGTCAGCCATCCGTCGTCCGCCCGGACCGACACGCGGGTCGACGCCCCCGGCGCGTGCCGGACGACGTTCGCGAGGGCCTCCTGCACGATCCGGTACGCGGAGAGGTCCACCGCCTGCGGTACGTCGCCGAGGTCGGTGGCGAGCCGCAGCTCGGCCGGCACCCCGGCCCGTACGGTCGCCTCGACGAGCTGCTGGACCCGGTCGAGGCCCGGCTGCGGGGCCCGCTCGCCCTCGCTGCCGTCACTGCGCAGCACGGACAGCAGCCGTCGCATCTCGGCCAGCGACTCGCGGGCGCTCGACGCGATCGAGGTGAACTCCTCGCGTGCCGCGTCCGGGAGGTCCGGGATGCGGTACGGGGCCGAGTCGGCCTGCACGGTGATCACCGACATGTGGTGGGCCACCACGTCGTGCAGCTCGCGCGCGATCCTGGCCCGCTCCTCCAGGAGCGTGCGGCGGGACCGCTCGGCCTCGCTGATGGTCTCCTGCTCGACGAGGCGCCGCTGGGCGTCGCCACGCGCGCGTACCGCCGAGGTGAGGAGGAGCAGGACGCCGCTGAGGACGACGAGCAGGGTGTGGACGCTGGTGTACCCGGCCGGCCGGAAGATCTCCAGGACGTACCCCGCGACGCCGGTCGCCAGCCACACCCCGAACAGCGCCCGGCGGGACTCGCGCAGGCCGAGCGCGATCATCAGCGCGCAGTAGCCGACGACGATCGGCGGTGTCCAGGGCCAGAGTTCGGCACGCGGCCCGTCGGCGGCGAGCAGCACCACCGCGCCGAGCACGTCGGCGGCGAAGATGATCCACCAGGCCTGGAGCGGGCGGGCGACGGCGAGCAGCAGCGGCGCGGTCTGGGCGGTGCCGATGGCCCCGGCGAGCGCGCCGTTGACGCCGTAGTCCCCGGCGAGGAGGTGGACCGTGGTGGGCAGCAGCGAGGCGACGAACGCGAGGGCGACGGCGTACGGCAGCAGGCGCACCCATCGCGAGGAGGCGTCGGCGAGGAGCGGCGCCCCCGGGGTGGTGGGCGTGGTGAGCGCGGTCCCGAGCCCCTGGAACGTCTCGCGTGTCCGGGTGCTGAGCTGCCGCAGGGTGGGGGTGGGCGGCTCGTGCCGCGGTTCGGTAGCCATGACCAGCTCAGGGTAGGCAGGGGGCCCGGTCCCCGACGTCATACCGCGGACCGGGCTCTGGCCTGATACCGGGGTATGACGGCGGGGTCCGCGGGGTCTGCGGGGTCCGCCGGATCAGCCGGGTCCGCCGGGCTGCGGGATCTGCCGGGTCTGCGGGATCTGCCGGGCCTGCCGGGTCTGCCAGGTCTGCGGTGCGCGTGGTGCGTGTGGTGCGTGCGGTGCGCGTGGCGCGCGCGTGGTGCTTGTCCGCCTACAGCTCCGCGAGGAGTTCCGCCTTCTTCGCCGAGAACTCCTCGTCCGTCACCAGTCCCGCCTGGTGCAGTTCACCCAGGTGCCGAATCCTTTCAGCGACGGCCCCGGGAGCGGCGGCCGTACGGGCCGGGACGCGGTCCGAGGTCCTGATCGCCGCGAGGACCGCCGCCGCGAAGGGAAGGGACAGGTGCACCGGCCCGTATCCGAGGCCGAACACGACCGAGGCGGGGTCGCGGTCCGGCTGGGGCGCGCGGGGTTCGCCGCCTCGCGGAACCAGCCGCAGATGCCCGTCCAGGACGTCGGGCGAGCGCCACTCGACCCCGCAGAGATCCCGTACGTGGAAGAACTGGTCACCCGCCTTCCACTTCTCGGAGGACGCCCCGGTCCAGGACCAGCGGAACGAGACCTCCGACTGCCCGTCGAAGCTCGCCTTCCCGTCGTACGCCTTGAAGGACTGCGGACCCTGCGGCGGCGCCACGAGGAAGCGGTCGGCGGGCGTCACCTCGTCCCCGTCCCCGGGGTCGTCCGCGTACGCCGCCCCCTCCGTCCCGGGCCCGAGGACCGCCCGCAGCTCGTCCCGGTAGTACTCGGCGAGCGTCTCCCGGTCCGCCGGCAGCACCAGGCGGTACGGGTCGCAGTTCTCCGAGAGCTGCCCCGCGGCCGCCTCCATCAGCGGATCGGCGCCCGGTCTCGGCACGGCGTGCAGCACGACGGTGCCCCGCTTGCCGGGCGAGAGCGTCACGGACGCCAGCGCCTCGTGCGGTACACGTCGTTCGCGCAGCACGCCGAAGAGCCTTGGCGCACGGTTCCCCCGGTCGAAGCGGATGACGAGGGCGTCGCTCTCGAACTCCCAGGTGGCATGAATTCCGGCCAGCACATCACCCATACGCCTCATCGTAAGCGGCGGGTGCCCGTGCGTCGCCCCCGCGAAAGGTCCCGAAATTACGTGATCTACGCGCGTCAGCGCCCTTCCGTACCGGATATTCCCCCGTGGCAAGCGCTGTCGGCACGTGCGCAGACCAGCTCCCCGTAGGAGCCGACGCCTATCGCGGCGAAGTTGCCGAGGCTCTCGGTGCCCGGCTCGAAATAGCCGCTGTGGCCGATGGCGCCGCGTGCCGAGAGCAGTCGGGCGCCGAACTCCGGGGCCACCGGGTCGGCTCCGTGCCCGACCCCGCCCACCTCCACGTGCGGCACGCCCGCGATCCAGTCGTCGGCGTCCCGCATGGCCCACACGCGCGCGGGGGTACGGAGTTCCGTCGCCCGCTCGACCCGCATACCCGGACTTCCGGCCACGGCCAGGTCCGTCACCCGGGCGGGCAGCCGGGGCGCGGCCACCCCGCAGAGCACGGAGCCGTAGCTGTGGCAGAACAGCGCCACGCGCGCGTCGCCGGGGAGCGCCTCGGTCAGCCGGACGAGCCGCGCGGCGCCTCCCTCGGCCAGGCGGCCGGTCATGGCGTCGACGCCGACCCCGGCGGGCGCGGTGTAGTCGGCCCAGGCGATCACGGCGACCCTGGCTCCGGGGGAGGCGCGCCGCTCGGCGCGGTAGAGGGACTCGGCCATGCCGGCGGGAGCCCCGTACCGCCCGTGGGTCTTCTGGAAGGTGAGGAGGTTGGTGTCGACGCCGGGCACGATCACCGAGACGTGCCGGGCCCGCCGCAGGTCCCCGAGGACCTCGGCCGTCCGCCCCGTACCCGTCGGGTCGAAGGCCAGGATCTGCCGGCCGGGCCGCAGCAGCGAGACGAAGCGGTCGAGGCGGCGCTGCGCCTCGTGCCGTCCCTCGGGGGAGAGCCGGGTGTCGTGGATCCTGGCCCGTTCGACGGTGAGGGCGCGGCCCAGGGTGATCCGGTTGGCGCGGTAGCGCAGGGAGACCGGGGCACCGTCGAGATTGCCGACGACGAGCGGATGCCGTTCGGCGAGCCCGGCCGCGCGCGCGTGGCCGAGCCGGGCGAAGAACGCGGCTATGCCCCCGGCGGAGGTGTTCGGTCCGGGCAGGGGGCGGTGGTCGATCCGGTCGCCCGCCCAGGCGGCGAGCGCGGCCTCGCGGGACGGACCGGGCACCGGACGGTGCTTGATCGTCGTCCAGCCCGTGGTCGTGAGCAGCACGAACACGACGGCGAGCGCGAGCAGGGCGCGCAGGACGACGAGCGTGGGGGAGTCGGCTTCGACGGGGGTCACGGGCGGCCACCCTACGGGTCGTGGGTGAACGACCCGACCGTCCGGCGCTACGTCCGGTCGCGCCAGCGGGGTGCGAGGGCCGGTGCGAGGTGGTCCAGATACCGCTCGGTGAGGGCGCGGATGGCCTCCAGGCTCTGGTCCGCGCCCCGTCCCCACATCTGTCCTGTCACACGCATCACACCGCTGAACGCCGCCACCGCGATCCGCGGGCGCGGGTCCGCGTCGACGTCGAGGCCCTCCCGCTCGGCGATGATCCGGGCGAGGGTCTCCTCCATCTCGGTGGAGCGGCGCAGATGGACGGCGAGCAGTGCGGGCGTCGACTCGATCATCTGGAAGGTGCGCAGATACAGCTCCAGCGGTACGACCTCGGTGATGGCGTCGCCGATGGTGTCCCAGCCGGAGAGCACGGCGTTGCGCAGCGCGTCGAAGGGGCCCTCGCCGGGGGGCCGCCGCCGGAGGGCCTCGACGAAACGCTCCTCCACCATCTGCTGGACGGCGAAGGCGACCTCCTCCTTGGAGGAGAAGTAGCGGAAGAAGGTGCGCTGGGAGACCTCGACGGTGTCGACGATCTCGTCGACGGTCGTCCGCTCGTAGCCGTGCGCGGTGAAGAGCTCGAGGGCCACCTTGATCAGCGCCTCGCGCGTACGTTGCTTCTTCCGCTCGCGCAGACCGGGCAAGGTCACGTCAGGATCCTCTTTTCACGCATTTCGTCCGGCTCAGCGTACCTGTGAGCTACGTGACAGTTACCGGCGCGTGAATCGCTTTGTCAATTGTCAGTGACTGTCACTAGCCTCGTTCGCATGACTAGTCAGATCACCGTGGAAAAGGCCCCGCAGGGTCAGGGGGATGCCCGGGAACCCGTACCGGCCCCGGCGAAGGGACTGCGTGGCCATCCGTGGTTGACGCTGTTCGGAGTCGCGGTCGGCGTGATGATGGTCGCGCTCGACGGCACGATCGTCGCCATCGCCAACCCCGCCATCAAGACCGACCTCGGCGCCTCCCTCGCCCAGGTCCAGTGGATCACCAACGGCTATCTGCTCGCGCTGGCCGTCGCCCTGATCACCGCCGGCAAGCTCGGTGACCGCTTCGGCCACCGGCAGACCTTCCTGATCGGCATCGCCGGCTTCGCCCTCGCCTCCGGCGCCATCGGCCTCTCCGACTCCATCGGGGCCGTGATCGCCTTCCGTATCCTCCAGGGCCTGTTCGGCGCCCTGCTCATGCCGGCCGCGCTCGGCCTGCTGCGCGCCACCTTCCCCGCCGAGAAGCTGAACATGGCCATCGGCATCTGGGGCATGGTCATCGGCGCGTCCACCGCGGGCGGCCCGATCGTCGGCGGCCTGCTCGTCGAGCACGTCAGCTGGCAGTCCGTCTTCTTCATCAACGTGCCGGTCGGCATCGTCGCGCTCGTCCTCGGCCTGGTCATCCTCAAGGACCACCGCGCCGAGAACGCGCCGCGCTCCTTCGACGTCCTCGGCATCCTGCTGCTCTCCGGCGCCATGGCCTCCCTCGTCTGGAGCCTCATCAAGGCCGGCGAGTCCTGGGGCTGGTCCAGCGGCAAGACCTGGGGCGGCCTGCTCGGCGCGGTGCTGCTCTTCGCGGTCTTCGCCTTCTGGGAGACCAAGGTCAAGGAGCCGCTCATCCCGCTGGCCATGTTCCGCTCCGTGCCGCTCTCGGCCGGTGTGGTGCTGATGGTCCTGATGGCCTTCGCCTTCATGGGCGGCCTGTTCTTCGTGACCTTCTACCTCCAGGGCGTGAAGGGGCTCAGCCCGGTCGACAGCGGTCTGCACCTCCTGCCGCTGACCGCGATGATGATCGTCTCCTCGCCGCTCGCGGGCGCGCTGATCACCAAGTTCGGCCCTCGGGTGCCGCTCGTCGGCGGCATGGTCTGCACGGCCGTCGCGATGTTCGGCATGATCACGCTCTCCGCCGGCACCGGCACCTTCGTCATGTCCCTCTGGTTCGCCCTGCTCGGTCTCGGGCTCGCCCCGGTCATGGTCGGCGCCACCGAGGTCATCGTCGGCAACGCGCCCCTGGAGCTCTCCGGCGTGGCCGGCGGTCTCCAGCAGGCCGCCATGCAGGTCGGCGGCGCGCTCGGTACGGCGGTGCTCGGCGCCGTCATGTCCTCCAAGGTCGCCGGCGCCTTCGAGGGCAACTGGAAGGACGCCGGCATCCCGGCCCCGGTCAACCCGCAGCTGGAGCAGGCCGCCGAGTTCGGCATGGCCCCGCCGGAGCTGGCCCAGGCGCCGGGGATGACCCCCGACGTCCTCCAGAAGATCACCGGCGTCATCCACGACACCTTCCTCGACGGCATGGGCCTGGCCTTCACCGTCGCGGGTGTCGTCGCCGTCGTCGCCGCCCTCGTCGCCACGCTCACCAAGCGCGGCGAGAACGCGGAGGCCGGCGGCATGGGCGGTCACATCTGACGTCCGGTCCGGCGTCCCGCGGGGTCCCCGCGGTCCGACGATTCGGGGTTCCCATGAGGGGCCGTCACCCGTTCGCGTGAACGGGGGCGGCCCCTCTTCCGTCTCAGGGTGACCTCCGCGATGATTTTGGTTACGGAGAGTGACTGAACGGGGGATCATCAGCATGTACGTGTATACGAAGACGGCACTGGTCGTCGCGGCCGTCCTGACCGCCTTCCTCGCGGTCCCGGCGGCGGCCGCACCGTCCGGGACCGCACTGGGGGCCTGTGGGCCGGGGCGGCTCTGCCTCTGGTCCAAGCCCGACTTCAAGGGCAGGGCGCAGAGCCACGAGCTGGCGACGACCGACATCGAGAGCTGCGTCGCGCTGCCGCCTGGCACCTCGGCCCAGTCCCTCGCCAACCGCACGGGACGGCCGGTCACCACGTACCAGTCGGCCGAGTGCGCGGAGGCGGGGGAGTTCGAGACCTACCCGGGGCGCGGGACGTGGGTGCCGCAGACGCCCTACGAGGTCAGAGCGTTCAAGCTCTGGGAGCGGTAGGCGCGGGGACGTCCTGGGGCTCCGGCCCGGGAGCCCCGGCCGGTACGGGCGCTGCGGGGGCGGCCGCAGCCGGTGCTGCCGCTGCGGGTACCGCCCCAGCCGGTGCGGTCTCTGCCGGCGCGGACCCGGCCGCCACCGACAGCCGCGCGACCTCCGCGCGCAGTTCGCGGACCTCCCGGGTCAGCGCCTCGAGGAGTTCGGTCTGACGGCGCTCCACCGCGTCGTCGCGGTCGAAGCGGGAGATGAACCAGGCCGCGATGTTGGCGGTGACGACACCGAGCAGGGCGATGCCCGAGAGCATCAGGCCCACCGCGAGGACCCGGCCGAGACCCGTGGTGGGGGCGTGGTCGCCGTAGCCGACCGTGGTCATCGTGGTGAACGACCACCAGACCGCGTCCCCGAGCGTCTTGATGTTGCCGTCGGGCGCGTCCCGCTCGACGTGCAGCACGGCCAGCGAGCCGAACATCATCAGCCCGACGACCGCGCCCGCCACGTAGGTGGTGAGCGTTATCTGAGGGGCCATCCGGGCCCGCCGGCCCACGAGGAGGAGGGTGGAGACGACCCGCAGCAGCCGCAGCGGCTGCACCATCGGCAGCAGGACCGCGAGCAGGTCGAGGGGGTGGGATCGGACGAAGGCCCAGCGGGCCGGGGCGAGGGCCAGCCGGACCAGATAGTCGAGGGCGAAGGCCGCCCAGACCGCCCACTCGACATGGGTGCACAGCCGGTGCACCCAGGGTGCGGCGCCGGGAGCCACGATCGGCACGGCGTAGGCGACGCCGAACGCCACGGCCAGCACGAGCAGCGGAGCCTGTGTGCGTTCTTCCCAGCGATCCTTCATGCGGGGAATCGTAGAGAACGCCGAAGGGCGGCGAGACCGAGGTCCCACCGCCCCTCACCAGGTGCGCCGTGCTACCGGAGAACCCCCGGAGGGGTGCTCCGAGGGCTACTCCGAGGGCGGCCCGAGGGCTGCCGGATCAGGCGTCGCCGCCCGCGGCGCCCGGGTCGGCGGCCGCCACGTCGAGCAGCTGGTAGCGGTCCACCGCCTGCTTCAGGGCCGAGCGCTCGACCTTGCCCTCACGGGCCAGCTCGGTCAGCACGGCCAGCACGATCGACGGGGCGTCGATGTGGAAGTAGCGACGGGCCGCGCCCCGCGTGTCCGCGAAGCCGAAGCCGTCCGCGCCCAGCGAGCCGTACGGGCCCGGCACCCAGCGGGAGATCTGGTCCGGCACCGCCCGCATCCAGTCCGAGACCGCCACGAACGGGCCCTCGGAGCCCTGGAGCTTGCGCGTCACGTACGGGACGCGCTGCTCCTCGTCCGGGTGGAGCAGATTGTGCTCCTCGACGGCCACGGCCTCGCGGCGCAGCTCGGTCCAGGAGGTCGCGGACCAGACGTCGGCCCGGACGTTCCACTCCTCGGCCAGGATCCGCTGCGCCTCGATCGCCCACGGCACGGCGACACCGGAGGCCATGATCTGCGCCGGGATGGTGCCCGCCTCGGCCGGCTTGAAGCGGTGGATGCCCTGGAGGATGCCCTCGACGTCCACGTCCGCCGGCTCGGCCGGGTGCTGGATCGGCTCGTTGTAGACGGTCAGGTAGTAGAAGACGTCCTCGGCCTCGGAGCCGTACATGCGGCGCAGACCGTCCTTGACGATGTGCGCGATCTCGAAGCCGTACGCCGGGTCGTAGGCGATGCAGGCCGGGTTGGTCGAGGCCAGCAGGTGGGAGTGGCCGTCCGCGTGCTGGAGGCCCTCACCGGTCAGGGTCGTCCGGCCGGCGGTGGCACCGAGCACGAAGCCGCGGGCCAGCTGGTCGGCCATCTGCCAGAACTGGTCGCCGGTCCGCTGGAAACCGAACATCGAGTAGAAGACGTACACCGGGATCAGCGGCTCGCCGTGCGTGGCGTACGCCGAACCGGCGGCGATCAGCGAGGCCGTGCAGCCGGCCTCGGAGATGCCGTCGTGCAGCATCTGGCCGGTCGGCGACTCCTTGTAGGCGAGGAGGAGTTCGCGGTCCACCGCCTCGTACTGCTGGCCCAGCGGGTTGTAGATCTTGGCGCTCGGGAAGAACGCGTCCATGCCGAAGGTGCGGTACTCGTCGGGGGCGATCAGCACGAAGCGCTTGCCGATCTCCTTGTCCCGCATGAGGTCCTTCAGGATGCGGACGAAGGCCATCGTGGTGGCGATCGACTGCTGCCCGGAGCCCTTCTTGGCGGCCGCGTAGGTCGTGTCGCCGGGGAGGACCAGCGGCTTCGCCCGCACGACACGGGTGGGGACGTATCCGCCCAGCGCCTTGCGGCGGTCGTGCATGTACTGGATCTCCTCGGAGTTCCGGCCCGGGTGGTAGTACGGCGGCAGGCCGTCCTCCAACTGCCGGTCGGTCACCGGGATGTGCAGCCGGTCGCGGAAGCGCTTCAGGTCGTCGACCGTCAGCTTCTTCATCTGGTGGGTCGCGTTGCGGCCCTCGAAGTTGGGGCCCAGCGTCCAGCCCTTGACGGTCTGGGCGAGGATCACCGTCGGCTGGCCGGCGTGCGCCTTCGCCGCCGCGTAGGCCGCGTAGATCTTCTTGTGGTCGTGACCGCCGCGGCCCAGGTGCAGCACCTGCTGGTCGCTCATGCCCTCGACCATCGCCCGCAGCCGGTGGTCGTCGCCGAAGAAGTGGTCGCGGATGTAGCCGCCGGTCTCCGTGGCGTACGTCTGGAACTGGCCGTCCGGCGTGGTGTTCAGCTTGTTGACGAGGATGCCGTCGCGGTCCTGCGCGAGCAGCGGGTCCCAGGAGCGGTCCCAGATCAGCTTGATGACGTTCCAGCCGTTGCCCCGGAAGATCGACTCCAGCTCCTGGATGATCTTGCCGTTGCCGCGCACCGGGCCGTCGAGGCGCTGGAGGTTGCAGTTGACGACGAAGGTGAGGTTGTCCAGGCCCTCACGGGCCGCGATGGACAGCTGGCCGAGCGACTCGACCTCGTCCATCTCGCCGTCGCCGAGGAAGGCCCAGACGTGCGACTTGGACGTGTCGGCGATCCCGCGCGCCTCCATGTACCGGTTCATCCGGGCCTGGTAGATCGCGCCGAGCGGGCCGAGGCCCATCGACACCGTGGGGAACTCCCAGAAGTCCGGCATCAGCCGCGGGTGCGGGTACGACGAGAGCCCGTTCGGGAACTTCGACTTCTCCTGGCGGAAGCCGTCGAGCTGCGTGTCGTTCAGCCGGTCCAGGAGGTACGCGCGGGCGTAGATGCCGGGCGACGCGTGCCCCTGGAAGAAGATCTGGTCGCCGCCGTCGCCCTCGTCCTTGCCGCGGAAGAAGTGGTTGAAGCCGACGTCGTACAGCGAGGCCGAGGAGGCGAAGGTCGCGATGTGGCCGCCGACGCCGATCCCCGGACGCTGGGCGCGCGAGACCATGACGGCCGCGTTCCACCGGGTGGCGTTGAGGACCTTGCGCTCGATCTCCTCGTTGCCGGGGAAGAAGGGCTCGTCCCTGGTCGCGATCGTGTTGACGTAGTCCGAGCTGCGCATCTCGGGCACGGCCACGCGCTTCTCGCGGGCCCGCTCGATCAGCCGGAGCATGAGGTAGCGGGCCCGTTCACGGCCCCGCTCGTCCACGGCCGCGTCGAGGGAGTCGAGCCATTCCTGGGTCTCTTCCGGGTCGAAATCCGGGACCTGGCTGGGAAGGCCGCCAATGATGATCGGGTTGCGATCGGATCCGGGAGCCACGCTCTTCCTTCGCTGTTCGGTGGTGCCCACGAGGCCACGAAGTGGTCGGGATGTCCATCGTGTACCCCGTGTGCGCCAGACGTCACATTTACCGAGGGGTAACCCCCAGCGGTGTCCTCCACGTGTCTGGGTGCGGTCAAATCGCAACCTTACGCTCAACCCGCGCATGCGTTTCGTCCGGGCGTTCGGCAGACTGAAACCTCAGAAGTCCTTAAACCGGGATGAATCGTGTGTGCCTGATCACGGAGCGGGGTCCCTGCGGTGCCGGAAGTTGCGGCGAGACGGCCCCAAACGTCACCGTTTCGGCGGTCTCCACGGCCGGGTACTTGCGCGATCCACCCCGGCACGTGTGGACTACGGCCAGCGCCGCGCGCATACGCGCGGCCCAAGCATTTACCGAATGAGCAGGAGGCAAGCCGTGAGCGCGACCGCGGACCACGCGGAGGAGCGGACCAACCCGGCCGTCAGGCTGGGGTTCGAGCCCGGACAGGTGGTCCAGGAGATCGGCTACGACGACGACGTCGACCACGATCTCCGTGAAGGCATCGAGTCCATCATCGGGGCCGAGCTCGTGGACGAGGACTACGACGACGTCGCTGACGCCGTCGTGCTCTGGTTCCGCGACGAGGACGGCGATCTCACCGACGCCCTGGTGGACGCCATCGGTCTTCTGGAGGACGGCGGCACCATCTGGCTGCTGACGCCGAAGACCGGCCGCGACGGCTACATCGAGCCGAGCGACATCAACGATGCCGCGCAGACAGCTGGTCTCTCCCAGACCAAGAGCATCAGTGTCGCCAAGGACTGGACGGGCACCCGCCTGACCGCCCCCAAGCGCTGATCACCACGCTGCGAGTAGCCCCCGCCGGTCCCCCGGCGGGGGCTTTCGTGCGCGCGGGCCCGCCGGGCCGCCGGGCCTCGCGGGAGCTCGCGCGGACAGGCCGTAGGGTGGGGTTCACCGGTTCGGCCCAAGGTCAGGGCCCCGTCGAAGGGATGCGTACGCGATGGCGATCGAGGTCGGCACCGAGGCCCCGGATTTCGCGCTCAAGGACAACCACGGGCGCACCGTCCGGCTCTCCGACTTCCGCGGCGAGAAGAACGTGGTGCTGCTCTTCTACCCCTTCGCCTTCACGAGCGTCTGCGCGGGCGAGCTCGGCGAGCTGCGCGACAACCTTCCGGCGTTCGTCAACGACGACACCCAGCTCCTCGCCGTCTCCAACGACTCCATCCACACCCTGCGCGTCTTCGCCGAGCAGGAGTCCCTGGAGTACCCGCTGCTCTCCGACTTCTGGAAGCACGGCGAGGCCTCCCGTGCCTACGGTGTGTTCGACGAGGAGAAGGGCTGCGCGGTGCGCGGCACCTTCATCATCGACAAGGAGGGCGTCGTCCGCTGGACCGTCGTGAACGCCCTGCCGGACGCACGCGACCTCGGCGAGTACGTCAAGGCCCTCGAAGCGATCTGAGCTCCGCCGGGAGCGCCGACGGGACCCGCCCGCGGTGCGATCCGGCAGCCCTCCGGGACCCGACACCCGGATTCACCGGGCGAATCGACTGTTTCGAGCGGGAACCCGTCACTAGGATCCACTCGTTGATCCGATGCCAACGCACGACTGGGGGCGCTGCCCCTGGAAACCACATGGAGGGACTCGTGGGAGTCAGCCTCAGCAAGGGCGGCAACGTCTCGCTGACCAAGGAGGCCCCTGGCCTCACCGCCGTGACCGTCGGTCTGGGCTGGGACGTCCGCACCACCACCGGTACGGACTTCGACCTCGACGCCAGCGCCATCCTGGTGAGCGCTGAGGGCAAGGTCCGCAACGACCAGGACTTCGTGTTCTTCAACAACCTGAAGAGCGCCGACGGCTCCGTCGAGCACACCGGTGACAACCTCACCGGTGAGGGCGAGGGTGACGACGAGCAGGTCAAGGTCAGCCTGGCCACGGTGCCGGCCGACGTCGCCAAGATCGTCTTCCCGGTGTCGATCTACGACGCCGAGAACCGCCAGCAGTCCTTCGGCCAGGTGCGCAACGCGTTCATCCGCGTCGTGAACCAGGCCGGCGGCGCCGAGATCGCCCGGTACGACCTCTCCGAGGACGCCTCGACCGAGACCGCCATGGTCTTCGGCGAGCTGTACCGCAACGGCGACGAGTGGAAGTTCCGCGCCGTCGGCCAGGGGTACGCCTCGGGCCTGCGCGGTATCGCGCAGGACTTCGGCGTCAACGTCTGAGCCGAACCGCTCGAACCGTCCGGGGCCGCCCCACCCCGGCGGCGCCCGGCGGGGCCCCGCACCCCCCCGGGGGGAACCCAACATGGGGGGGACGCGCGCCCAAGGGGGCCCAATATCCCACGACCAAG
>NZ_JBHTSA010000055.1:0-51823 GCF_042795405.1 Streptomyces sp. NPDC056480
TCGCCCGCCCCCCCGGGGGGGGCCGCCGCGGCCGTCGCCCGGGGGGCCGCGCGCGCTGGGGGGGTGTGGGGGGGGCCACGGCCCCCCCCCCCCCCCGCCCCGGCGCACGCCGGTTGGGACGGTTCGAGGTACTGGTTCCGGAACGAGGCCGGCGCTTGGCGCTGGACCAGCCACGCCACGACGTACCGACAGCGCACCGGAGCGCCGGCCGCCGCGTCCGCCGGGGGTGGGAGCAGGACCGGTGAGCCCGTGTTCCGGGGACGGCAGGGCTGGGACGCCCAGGACAGGGTCTACTGGTACAGGTCCCGTGGCGCCTGGTACTGGACCGGCCACGCCTGGAAGTACCGGCAGCGGACGGGCCTGTCCGGCGACACCTCCAGGCCGTCGAAGCCGTCGGAACCGTCGAAGCCGTCCGCGCCCTCCGGGTCCGCACGCGGCTGGACGGCGCCGGTCTCCTCGTACGTCTACACCGCCTCCTACGGGCAGCGGGGTTCGTGGTCGAAGGGCTATCACACGGGTCAGGACTTCGCCGTGCCGACGGGGACGACGGTCCGCTCGGTCGGTCCCGGCCGGGTCGTGACCGCCGGGTACGGCCGCTCGTACGGCTACGAGGTGGTGATCCGCCACCCGGACGGCCGCTACACCCAGTACGCCCACCTCTCCCGCATCGACGTGTCGCCCGGCCGGAGCGTGTCGGCCGGGCAGCGCATCGCGCGGTCGGGGGCGACCGGGCGGGTGACGGGTCCGCATCTGCACTTCGAGGTGCGGACCACGCCGTACTTCGGTTCGGACATCAGCCCGCTGGCCTATCTGCGGGGCCACGGCGTGCCCGTGTAGCGACCGACGGGTCGGACCGGTCGGGTCGCGGTCGGGTCGCGGTCGGCTCGCGTACGGTCAGGCCTCGACCGGTTCCGTCGCCGGACCCGGTGCAGCCGCCGGCGCCGACACCGGTTCCGGCGACACCGTGCCCGACACCCGGTCCGGCGCCGCCGCCCGCGGGTTCTCCTTGATCGTGATCCGGCCCTTGCGGATCGTGGCGAGGCGGGGCGCCCGGCGGGCGATCGCGCTGTCGTGGGTGACCATGACGAAGGTCAACCCGTGTTCCTTCCACAGCCCTTCGAGCAGTTCGACGATCTCGTCGCGCATCGACTCGTCGAGGTTTCCGGTGGGTTCGTCGGCGAGCAGCACCTTCGGGCGCTTCACGAGCGCGCGGGCGATCGCGACCCGCTGCTGCTGACCGCCGGAGAGCTCCGACGGGAGGTGCCCGCTGCGTTCGCCGAGCCCGACCGACTCCAGCGCCTCGGCGGCCCGGCTCCGCCGCTCGGCGGGCTTGACGCCGAGCGGGACGAGCGCGGTCTCCACGTTCTCCTGGGCGGTGAGCGTGGGGATGAGGTTGAAGCTCTGGAAGACGAAGCCGATGTTCTGGCCGCGGACCGCGGTCAGCTTGTGTTCGGGGAGCGCGGCGAGGTCGGTGCCGTCGAGCAGGACCCGGCCCGAGGTGGGGCGGTCGAGGCCGCCGAGCATCTGGAGCAGCGTCGACTTGCCGCCGCCCGTGGGGCCTTGGATGACCAGCCGGTCGCCCTGGGCGAGGGTGAGGTCGACCCCGGCGAGCGCGTCGACTCTCTCCTGCCCCCGCCGGTACTGCTTGGTGACGCCGATGAGTTCGTACATGGTCCAACTCCTTGTTACGTGGGTGGGTTCGGGCGCTGCTACTCGACGCGGCGCAGCGCGTCGGCGGGACGCAGCCGCGAGGCGCGCCAGGCGCCGAAGGCTCCCGCGACGAGGCCGCCGCCGAGGGCGAGGAGGACGGCGAGACCCACCGTGGTGAAGCTGACCGGGGCGGTGAGGGCGATGTCGACGGTCTTCCCGGCGGCCGTGGCGGCCGGGCCGCCGCCGAAGGCCATGCCGCCTCGGCCGCCCCCGCCACCGCCACCGCCACCGCCACCGAACATGCCTCCGGTGGCGCCGAGTTCGGCGGTCAGCGTCGGGCTGACGGCGGTCACCGCGTACGCGCCGGCCAGTCCGAGCGCGATGCCGAGGGCGCCGCCGATGAAACCGTTGACGAGGGCCTCGCCGACCACCTGGCGGGTGACGCGGCCGCTCTTCCAGCCGAGCGCCTTGAGCGTGCCGAACTCGCGGACGCGGCGGGTGACGGCGGAGGAGGTGAGGAGCCCCGCGACGAGGACGGCGGCCAGCAGCACGGCGTACGAGAGCCATCTGCCCACGTTCGAGGCGAGGTCGGCGGCGGTGTCGAGCGATCCGGAGACCGTCTGGGCCAGGTCGGCGGAGGTCGTGACGGTGGTGCCGGTGACGTTCTTCTGGATGGCGGCCTTGACCGCGTCGATCCGCGTCGAGTCGGTCGCCTTCACGTAGATCGTGGTGACCTTGGCCGCGGAGGCCGAGAGCGTCTGGGCCTGCTTCAGCGGCAGATAGACCTGGGCCGCGGCCTGCCCCCGGTCGGCGGTCGCGATGCCGATGATCTCGAACTTGACGTTCTTCACGGTCAGTTCGTCACCGACGGAGAGGCCCTTCTCCTGGGCGTAGGCGCTGTCGACGACGGCGACCTCGGCGTTCGTCTCGGTGGTCTCGAAGGTACGGCCCTGGGAGACGGTGGAGGTGGTGAGGGGGCCGAGGTCGGGGGCGGTGACGTCGGTGCCGAAGAGCGTGAAGGAGTCGACGTCGAAGGCCGCGCCGCCGCCGGTCACGGTGTCACCGGGGCCGGAGCCGCCACCGGATCCGCCACCGTCGCCGCCACCGGTCTCGGCGCCCGGCTGGCCCGGCTGGCCCTGCTGGGTCTGGCCGCGCTGGATCCGGCCCCGCGCGAACTCCCCGTTGATCTTCAGGTTGACGAGGCTGAGGCCGCCCACCGCGCGGTCGACACCGGCCTGTCCCGCGACCGTGGCGACGGTGGAGTCCGCGAGGGTCTGGAAGTCCTGGACCATCAGCCGGTCGCTGCTCTGCTCCTCGCCCTCGTCCCTGCCCTGGAACTCGAACCGGGGGCGCTGCGGCTGAGCGCCGTCCGCGGGCCGTTCCTGTGCCTTGGTCACCGTCAGATCCGTACCGAGGCCGTAGAGGGACTCGAGGACCTTGCCCTGGGCCCGACTCATGCCGGAGGAAACGGAGTTGACGACGATGACCAGCGCGATCCCGAGCGCGAGCCCGGAGGCGACGACGAGCGCCGCCTTTCTGCGGCGGCGCAGTTCGCGCCGGAGGTAGGTGAAGAACATGGGCGTGAAGCTAGGGGCGGCGTGTGATGACGGGATAAGGCCGGCGTGAGAGCGGGATGAGAGTGATCCGTCTCCTGTACGCGCACAGCCCCGCGATGGCAGGGTCGGCGTCATGTCGAGCAGCGGAGAAGTGACGCGAACGGGCCCTGTGACGGCCCTCCTGGACGCCTCCGGGGTGTTCTTCAAGTCGGCGCGGGACGCCTTCCCCGGTGCCGTCGCGGCGGACTGGGCGGCCGCCGCGGCCCTCGACCCGGGTGCGGTCGGACCCGACGGCACGTGGCGGCTGGACTTCCGCTGCTTCGCCGTCGCCGACCCGGACGGCTCGGGCTGGACTCTGGTCGACGCGGGCGTGGGCCCCGCCGAGGGCCCCGGTGCGCCCTGGTGTCCCGTGCCCGGCCGGCTGCCGGACGTGCTCGCGCAGGCCGGCATCGACCGGGCGGACGTCCACACCGTCGTTCTCACGCATCTGCACGAGGACCACTCGGGCTGGGCCGCCGACGCCGCCGGCCGGCCGTTCCTCCCGCAGGCCCGGTACGTCGTCCAGCGCGCGGAGACGGCGGCTCTCGACCGCGTCGACCCGGTGTGGGACTGGGTGGTGGAACCCCTCCGCGCCGCGGGGCGGCTGCACGAGGTCGAGGGCAGGCACCGACTGCGCCCGGGAGTCACGCTGCTGCCCACCCCCGGGCACACTCCCGGCCACCAGTCCGTCCTGGTCGAACGGCCGGACGGCCGGGACGTCCTGATCACCGGCGATCTCCTGGTGCACGCCGTGCAGCTCGCCGCGCCCGCGGTGGCCTACGCCCACGAGCGCGACCCGGCGACCGCTCGCGCCTCACGGGAGGAGCTGCTCGCGCGCGCCGCCGAGAGCGGGGCGGTCCTCGCGACGGCCCACCTGACCCGGCCGTTCGTCGAAGTACCGGGGCCTGCGGCGGGGTTGTGACTCTCGGACGGCTCCTCGGGCGGTCCCGTGGACGGGCCCTTGGACCGGCCCTTGGACGGTCCTTCGGACGGTCCTACGTCAGGTCCCCGCTCCCGCTCCCGCCGCCGTCGCCGTTCCAGTTGCAGTTGCCGTTCCAGTTGTCGTTCCAGTTGCCGTCGCCGTTCCCGTCGCCGTCCCGGCTCCCGTCACCGTCGCGTACGCCAGAGGGTCGGCCAGGACGTCGTGGAGGACGAGGGCAGCCGCGCCCCGGGAGGCGTCGGCGGCTGCGGAGGCGGGACGGAGGCGGCCCGCGTCCGGGGTCCAGAGGCCGGAGACGACGCGGTCGGAGAGCTCCTCGGCCAGGGCCGGGACGAGCCACGGCATCAACCGCGGGTAGATGCCGCCGAGGACGACCGCCTCGGGGTCGAGGAGGTTCACGGCGCCCGACAGGGCGCGCCCGAGCATCCTGCCCGCCTCGGCAAGCGCGGCGAGGACCTGTGGGTCCCCCGCCCCGGCGCGGTCCGCCAGTTCGGGGACGTCGGCGGCCCGCGCCGCCGCGAGGAGCGCGGCCTGGCCCGCGTACTGCTCCAGACACCCCCGCGAACCGCAGCGGCAGCGCGGACCCTCGGCGTCGACGACCAGGTGGCCGATCTCGCCGGCGAAGCCGTGGGCGCCGCGCAGCAGTTCGCCGTGGACGACGATCGCACCGCCCACGCCGATCTCGCCCGTCAGGTGCAGAAAGGTGCGGAGGTCGCCGAGCGTGCCGAACCACAGCTCGGCGAGGGCCGCCATGTTGGCCTCGTTGTCCGAGGTCAGGGGGAGGCCCGCGGTGCCGGGACGCAGCGCGGTGAGGGCCTCGCCGAAGAGGCGCTCGGCGTCGACCTCGTACCAGCCGAGGTTGGGTGCCTGCCGGACGGCTCCGCCGGAGACGAGGCCCGGCAGGGCGAGTCCCGCGCCCGCCGGGGCGAGGCGTCGTCCGGCGGCCGAGTCGAGCACGTCGGCGGCGATGCGGGCGGCACGGGCCAGCACGTCGGCGGCACCGGCGGCGCGGTTGTCGAGGCGCTCGGTGCGGCGGACGCGGTCGGTACCGGTGAGGTCGACGACGCAGACCGTCACGTAGTCGACGTTGATCTCGACGCCGAGTCCGGCGGGACCGGTGTCCGCGGGTTTGAGGACGGTGCCCGGCCGCCCCGCCTGCCCGCTGAACGTCTTGCCCGATTCCACGAGGAAGCCCAGTTCGAGGAGCTGCTCGACGAGGGAGGACACGGCGGGCCGGGTGAGTCCGACACGGGCGGCGACGGCCGCCCGGGTGGTCTCGCCCGCGTCGTGGACGGTCCGCAGGACGAGACTCAGGTTGTGCCGGCGCACGCCCGACTTGTCGGCCTTGGGTTCCGTGGGCTGGTTCATCGTGAGCGCGAGCCTAGCCGTCCCTTTCGCTCACCCGAAAACGGCGCCGCCGCGGGAGACGGGCGCCGCCCGCCTCGAACAGTTCGGTCACCGAACTCTTCTGCGTTAGGGTCATGACCATGACGCTTCCGCGTGACTACCGCGGTCAGACCTGTGCGCTCGCCCGCTCCATGGAGGTCGTCGGCGAGCGCTGGACGCTGCTGATCCTGCGGGACGCCTTCTACGGGGTCCGCAGGTTCGGGGAGTTCGCCGCGCATCTGGGGGTGCCCCGGGCCGTGCTCACCGACCGGCTCACCACCCTCACCGAAGCGGGCGTCCTCGAACGCCGCCCCGAGACGGGCACGGGCCGCCGCGAGGTGTACGGGCTCACGCCCAAGGGGGTCGCCCTCTGGCCCGCGGTCCGCGCGCTCACCGCGTGGGGCGAGGAGTTCCATGCGGCGGACGGCGGCCCGCGCCGCGTCTTCCTGCACGCCGGGGACGAGACCCCGCTCGACGCGGACGGACAATGTACGGGCTGCGGCACGGCCGTACCCGTCGCGGACGTCGTGGTCGCCCCGGGCCCCGGGCTCGCGCCTGCCGCCCCGGACGCCGACCCGGTGACGGCCGCGCTCGCCCGGCCCCACCGGCTGCTCACCCCGCTGCTCCGCCCCCCGCTCACCACCGCGCCCTCGGGGCGCCCCACGAGAGGTCCACAACGATGAAGATCCTGGTCGTCGGCGCCGGTGCCACCGGTGGCTACTTCGGCGCCCTGCTCGCCCGCGCCGGACAGGACGTCACCTTCCTGGTCCGTCCGGCCCGCGCGGCGGCGCTGCGCGAGCGCGGGCTCCGGGTGGTGGGGCGGGACGAGGAATGGGCCCTCACGCCCCGCCTCGTGACGGCCGACGCGCTCGACACGCCGTACGACCTCGTCCTGCTGTCGGTGAAGTCCACCGGGCTCGACCAGGCGATCGAGGACATCGCGCCGGCCGTCGGACCGGACACGGCCGTCGTACCGCTCCTCAACGGTCTCGCCCACATCGACGCGCTCAACGCCCGCTTCGGGACCTCGGTCGTCCTCGGCGGCGTGGCCAAGGTGGTGACCACGCTCGACGAGACCGGGGGCATCCGGCGCCTCGCCCCGCTGGCGCATCTGACGCTCGGCGAGCAGGACGGCACGCGTTCCGCGCGCGCGGCGGCGTTCCGGGCGGTGCTCGGAGAGGCGGGCATCGCCTCGCCGGAGCCGGAGCAGGTGATCACGGCGATGTGGCACAAGTGGGTGTTCATCACGACCTTCGGCGCCGTGACCAGCCTGATGCGGGGCACGGTCGGCGACGTCCACGACACGCCCGGCGGTCCCGCCCTGGCCCCGGCGCTGCTCGCCGAGGCGTCCGCCGTCGCCGCGGCGGCCGGACACCCCGTACCGGAGGAGGAGCGGGCGGCGACGCTCGCCGTGGTGGCCGCGTCGGGGTCGCCGATGGTGCCGTCCCTCTACCGCGACCTGACGGCGGGCCGTCCGACCGAGGTCGAGCACCTCTTCGGCGACCTCACCACCCGCGCGCGTGCCTTGGGCGTGGCGACCCCGCTCCTGGACCTGACGACGCTGCACCTGCGGGTGCACCAGCGGCGCGTCACGGCGGGGACGGACGTGGACGGCGGGTCCTGAGGGGAGGAGCGGGGCTGGCGGGGGGCCGGAGGACCTGGGCCGGAGGCCGGAGGCCGGGCGTCGGAGGCCGGGGCCGGAGGCCGGGCGTCGGACGCCGTCGCCGCCAGACGGGTCGGCCGAGGCCCGACGCCGGGCATCGGATATCAGGCACCGGCCGCCGCCAGGCTGGTCGACCGGGGCGGGCATCCGGCACCGCCGGGGCCGGGCGGTCAGTCGAGACACCGGGTTAGTTGAGCCGGGTCAAGCCGGGCAGGGTCGATTCGGGCCAGGTCGGGCCGGAGGACGGAGCTGGGGCCGAGGGCCGAGGCAGGTGCCGGGGCTGGGGCAGGTGCCAGGGCCGGAGGCGGACGTCGGACGCCGTCGCCGCCACGCGGGTCGGCCGGGGCCCGACGCCCGGCATCGGATATCAGGCGCCGGACGCCGGACGCCGCCAGGCTGGTCGACCCGGGGGCAGGCATCCGACACCGCCAGGGCCGGGCGATCAGCCGAGACACCGGGCTAGCCAGGCCAGGCCGGCATAGGCTCGGGCTCGGTTCGGGATCCGGCTCCGGCTCCGGCTCCGGCTCCGGCTCCGGCTCCGGCCCAGGATCCGGCTCCAGCCCCAGCCCCAGCCCCAGCCCCAGCCCCAGCCCCAGGATCCGCTCCGGCCCAGGCCCAGGCTCCGGCCCCGACCCCGACCGCAACAGTGCTGCCGCCAGCGGCAGTTCGCGGGGTTCTCTCACCCTGGGGCCGTGCCCAGTTGGACTCTCGTGTCACTTCTTGGATCCTCGGCCAAGACCGTGGCACGCTCCCGGCCCGCTCGCGATCATGGCGTCATGAACGTCGACACCTCGCTCCCCCTCGGCCTCGCCTGGGCGACCGCCCCCGCCGCCTGGTCCCTCGCCGGCGGTGTCCTCACCGTCACGGCCGCCCCGCACACCGACGCCTTCACGGACCCGGTCGGCGGGGTGGCCCGGCGAGACGCCGCCGTGGCGCTGACCACGCCCCCGGACGGCGACTGGCAGCTCTCGGCCCGCCTTCGCGTCGGCTTCCGGGCGGCGTGGGACGCGGGCGCCCTGTTCCTCCACTCCGACGACGACCACTGGGCCAAGCTCAACTTCGAGCAGGCCCCCGACGGAGCCCCCGGCGTCTACTCCGTCGTGACCCGCGGCCGGTCCGACGACGCGTACGCGGGCCCGGTCGCGGGAGAGGCGCTGTGGCTGCGCGTCAGCCGGATCGGCGAGGGCTTCGCCTTCCACGTCTCGGACGACGGCGATTTGTGGCGCCTGGTGCGGCAGTTCGCCCTGGACGCCCCCGGTCCCGTGCGGGCCGGCATCGAGGTCCAGTCACCCGTCGGCGAGGGATGCCGCGTCGACTTCGACGACATCCGCCTCACCCCGACCACCCTGGCCGACCTCTTCGACGGTCGGTGACAGCAACGCCGGCGTCGCGGCCGACAGGACTCCCGCGATGCGGTTCCAGGTCTCCTCGTCGCGGCCGACCGCGGGCAGGACCTCGCCCGTGCCCGTACCCCAGGCCGTCGTCAGGGCCACCGGGTCGGCGCCCGTCACCGCGCCCGCCGCGAGGGCCGCGGCGCCGAGGGCCACGAGTTCCTCGGCGGCCGGGACGACCAGGGGGCGTCCGGAGAGTCTGCGGACGGTCTCGGTCCAGGCCCGGCCGCGCGCCCCGCCGCCGATGAGGCGCAGCGGCCGGTCCCGTACGCCGGGGGCCGTCGGGTCGAGGCCGCAGGCGGAGAGGAGGTGGTCGAGGGCGCGCAGCACCGTGAAGGCCGCGCCCTCGTAGGCGGCGCCGAGGACCGCACGCGGGTCCGTGCCGTGCCGCAGGCCGGTGACCAGGCCGGCCGCGTGCGGGAGGTCCGGGGTGCGTTCGCCGTCGAGGTACGGGAGTACGACGACTCCCCCGCCGCCGCTTCCGCCCGGTGCCGCGTCCTCGCGGTCAAGGCCCAGGAGCGTGGCGAACCGGTCGACGGCCAGCGTGCAGTTGAGGGTGCATCCGAGGGGGAGGTGCGTCCCGTCGGTGGCGGCGAACCCCGCGAGGCCGGGGTCCGCCGGGCGCGCGCGGGTCGCGGCGAAGACCGTGCCCGAGGTGCCGAGGCTGACGACCGGGTGGTCGAGGAGACCGGCGCCGCCGAGTCCGAGGCCGACCGCGGCGGCCATGTTGTCGCCGGTCCCGGCGGCGACGACGACGGTACGGGGAAGCCCGAGGGCCTCGGCGGCGGCCGCGGTCAGGGTGCCCACGCGGGTCGCGCCGCCGGGCGCGACGGCGGGCAGCAGGGCCGGGTCGAGACCGATGAGGTCCAGGATCTCGGGGTCGTACGCACCGGAGCCGCCCGCACCCGCGGCCTCGTCCTCGACCCCCTCCGGGCCTCCGCCGCCCCGAGCGCCTCCGCCGCCGTCCCGAACTCCTCCGCCACCCCCAGCGCCTCCGCCGTCCCGAGCGCCTCCGCCACCCCGAACTCCTCCGCCGTCCCGAGCGCCCGCGCCCCTCCCGTACCAGCACGTCCCCGAGGCGTCTCCCGGGTCGGTGACCGCGATTCCGGTGAGGCGTTCCGTGAGGTGGTCGTGCGGGAGGCGGACCCCCGTGACGGCCTCCGCCCGGCGGGGTTCGCGCTCGCGCAGCCACTGCCACTTGGCGGCGGTCATGGAGGCGACGGGCACCGAGCCCGTGCGTTCCAGCCAGGCGGCGGGGCCGCCCAAGCGGGCGGCGAGGGCGGCGGCCTGCGGGGCGGAGCGGGTGTCGTTCCAGAGCAGCGCCGGCCGCAGGGGACGGCCGTCGGGGCCGAGGGTGACGAGACCGTGCTGTTGTCCGGCGACGGCGATGCCGGTGACGGCTCCGGCCGGGACGCCCGCGTCGCGTACCGCCGCGCGGACGGCCGCGACGAGGGCGGTCCACCACTCCTCGGGGTCGCTCTCGCGCGCGCCGGCGGAGCCGGTGACGGTGTGCGGGGCGCGGCCGACGGCGAGGAGTTCGCCGGTGTCGGCGTCGACGGCCGCGGCCTTGGTGGACTGCGTGGAGCTGTCCACGCCGATCACGACGGAGCGCCTCGTGGGCACGTCCTCACCTTCTTCCCTGTAGTGCGTGACCGTAGGCCGTCACGGGGCCGATTCACGGCTGGGGCTGGCGCCCGGTGTGTCCGTCCCGTATTAGTTATCTCAGAAAACAAATCTCCGGAGCAAGAGAGGGACACACCATGCCGGAGCTCTTCGCCCCCACCCCCGAGGACCGCTTCACCTTCGGCCTGTGGACCGTCGGCTGGCAGGGCCGCGACCCGTTCGGCGAGGCCACCCGCCCGGCCCTCGACCCCGTCGAGACGGTCGAGCGGCTCGCCGCGCTCGGCGCGTACGGCGTCACCTTCCACGACGACGACCTGATCCCCTTCGGCGCTCCGGACGCCGAGCGCGACGCGATCGTCAAGCGCTTCCGGGCGGCGCTCGACCGCACGGGGCTCGCGGTGCCGATGGCCACCACGAACCTCTTCACCCATCCCGTCTTCAAGGACGGCGGGTTCACCGCCAACGACCGGGACGTGCGCCGCTTCGCGCTCCGCAAGACCCTCCGCAACATCGACCTGGCCGTCGAACTCGGCGCCACGGTGTACGTGGCGTGGGGCGGCCGTGAGGGCGCCGAGTCCGGCGCGGCGAAGGACGTCCGGGTCGCGCTCGACCGCATGAAGGAGGCCTTCGACCTGCTCGGCCAGTACGTCACCGAGCAGGGCTACGACCTGCGCTTCGCCATCGAGCCCAAGCCGAACGAGCCGCGCGGCGACATCCTGCTGCCCACGATCGGGCACGCCCTGGCCTTCATCGAGCGCCTGGAGCGCCCCGAACTCGTCGGCGTGAACCCGGAGACGGGCCACGAGCAGATGGCCGGGCTCAACTTCCCGCACGGCATCGCCCAGGCGCTCTGGGCGGGCAAGCTCTTCCACATCGACCTGAACGGGCAGTCCGGCATCAAGTACGACCAGGACTTCCGCTTCGGGGCGGGCGATCTGCGTCAGGCGTTCTGGCTGGTGGACCTGCTCGAGACGGCCGGGTACGAGGGCCCGCGCCACTTCGACTTCAAGCCGGTGCGGACGGACGGATCCGACGGGGTGTGGGAGTCCGCGAAGAACTGCATGCGCAACTACCTGATCCTCAAGGAGCGCGCGGCGGCCTTCCGCGCCGACCCGGACGTCCAGCAGGCCCTGGCCGCCTCCCGCCTGCCCGAACTGGCCGTCCCCACGGCCGCCGACGGCCTCGCGGGGCTCCTCTCCGACCCCACGGCGTACGAGACCTTCGACCCGGACGCGGCGGCCGGCCGCTCCATGGCCTTCGAGCACCTCGACCAGCTGGCCCTGGAGCACCTGCTCGGCGTCCGCTGACGCCCGCGCCGCGGGGAGGCCGGTGGCCGGCGGGTGCCGAGCGGCGGGCGACCGGTTCCGGCCGGAGCACCACGTGTGCGTGCCGGCGGTCG
Organism: Streptomyces sp. NPDC056480; assembly: GCF_042795405.1. Lineage (NCBI taxonomy): Bacteria > Bacillati > Actinomycetota > Actinomycetes > Kitasatosporales > Streptomycetaceae > Streptomyces > Streptomyces sp. NPDC056480. Next base: position 11,648 of record NZ_JBHTSA010000055.1, read on the forward strand.
GCCGCCCGCCCGCCGGTCGCATCCCGGCGAAGGCCGCCCGCAGGCACCGCCCCAGCGAAAGCCGCCCGCCCACCGGTCCCGCCCCGGCGAAGGCCGCCCGCTCGCCGGCGAACCCGGCGCGAGGCGTCGACTCGTCACGCGGACCCGCCCCTGCGACACTACGAACCCGTGAAGGCAGAGCAGTGTGCGAAGGCAGAGGAGCCCGAGGACCCCGTGATGCGTGTCGCCCTCTTCGTCACCTGCGTCAACGACGCCGTCTTCCCCGCGACGGGCGTGGCCACCGTCCGCGTCCTCGAACGCCTCGGCGTGGAGGTCGACTTCCCTGCCGCGCAGACCTGCTGCGGACAGCCGCAGTTCAACACCGGGTACCGCGCCGAGACCGCGCCGCTGGTGCGGCGCACCGTCCGGGCCTTCGAGGGGTACGCGTACGTCGTCACCCCGTCGGGCTCGTGCGCGGCGATGGTGCGCCACCACTACGCGTCGTTCGGCGAGGAGGCGGCCGGCCTGGCTCCGCGCGTGTACGAGCTGACGGAGTTCCTGGTGGACGTGCTCGGGGTGACGGACGTCGGCGCGTACTTCCCCCACCGGGTGACGTACCACCCGTCGTGTCACGGTCTGCGTCTCCTCGGGCTCGGGGAGCGGCCGCGCCGGCTCCTGGAGGCGGTGAAGGGTCTGGAGCTGGTGGAGCTGCCGGGCGCGGAGGAGTGCTGCGGCTTCGGCGGCACGTTCGCGGTGAAGAACCCGGACGTGTCGGCGGCGATGGGCGCCGACAAGATCGCGAACGCGCTGTCCACGGGCGCCGAGGTCCTGTGCGGCGCGGACAACTCCTGTCTGCTGCACGTGGGCGGCATGCTGAGCCGCCAGGGCGCGCCGCTGCGCGCGGTGCACCTGGCGGACATCCTGGCGAGCACGGAAGAGGAGCCCTGGCGATGAGCGAGACGTCCGGCGGGACCTTCGTCGGCATGCCGGCCTTCCCGGAGGCGGCGCGGGCGGCGGTCGGGGACGCGACGCTCCGTGCCAACCTGCGGCACGCGACGCACACCATCCGCGACAAGCGGGCCCGCGCTGTGGCGGAGCTCGACGACTGGGCGGAGCTGAGGCGGGCGGGGAAGGAGATCAAGGACCGGACGCTCCGTCACCTCGACGAGCACCTGCTCCGGTTGGAGGAGGCGGTGACGGCGGCGGGCGGCACCGTGCACTGGGCCGCGGACGCGGCCGAGGCCAACCGGATCGTCACCGGTCTCGTCAGGGCGACCGGCGAGACGGAGGTGGTCAAGGTCAAGTCGATGGCCACCCAGGAGATCGGGCTCAACGAACACCTGGAGGCCGAGGGCATCGCCGCGTACGAGACGGATCTCGCGGAGCTGATCGTGCAGCTCGGCGACGACCGGCCCTCGCACATCCTGGTCCCCGCCATCCATCGCAACCGCGGCGAGATCCGCGACATCTTCCTGGAGAAGATGGGAAGTTGGGGCCGACCCGCGCCGGAGGGACTGAGCGACACCCCGGCCGAGCTGGCGGAGGCGGCCCGGCTGCACCTGCGGGAGAAGTTCCTGCGGGCCAGGGTCGGCATCTCCGGGGCGAACTTCATGGTCGCCGAGACCGGCACCCTCGTCGTCGTCGAGTCCGAGGGCAACGGCCGGATGTGCCTGACGCTTCCCGAGACCCTGATCTCCGTCGTCGGGGTGGAGAAGGTGGTGCCGACCTGGCGCGACCTCGAGGTGTTCCTCCAGACGCTGCCGCGCTCGTCGACCGCCGAGCGCATGAACCCGTACACGAGCATGTGGACCGGAACGAGCGACGACGACGGGCCGTCCGACTTCCATCTGGTGCTCCTCGACAACGGCCGCACGGACGCGCTCGCCGACGAAGTGGGGCGGCAGGCGCTGCGCTGCATCCGCTGTTCGGCCTGTCTCAACGTCTGCCCGGTGTACGAGCGGGCCGGCGGTCACGCGTACGGCTCCGTCTACCCCGGGCCGATCGGCGCGATCCTCACCCCGCAGCTCCGGGGCACGGTCAGCGAGGTCGACGCCTCCCTGCCGTACGCCTCCTCGCTCTGCGGGGCCTGTTACGAGGTGTGCCCGGTGGCCATCGACATCCCCGAGGTCCTGGTGCATCTGCGCGAGCGGGTCGCCGCCGAGGGCGGGAGGGGGCACCGGCTCGAGCGGGCGGCGATCAAGGCCTCCTCGTGGGTGCTCGACCACCCCGCCATCCTCGCGGCGGGCGAGCGGATCGCCTCCGCCACGCGCGCGCTGCACCCGGAACGGCTGCCGGGGCCGGGCGCCCGCCAGTGGTCCGAGCACCGGAACCTGCCCGAACTCCCCGCCGAACCGTTCCGCGACTGGTGGAAGAAGAACCGACGATGACCACCGACTCACGCGCGCGCGTGCTCGCCCGCATCCGTGCCGCCGTCGCCGACGCCCCCGAGGCACCGGACGTCACCCGCGACTACCGCACGAGCCACGGCTCCGAGGACCCCGACGCGCTCCTCGACCTGCTCCACGAGAACCTCGCCGACTACCGTGCCCACGTCCACCGCTGCGCGCCGGACGGCCTGCCGGAGCTCATCGCCCGGCTCCTCGCCGAGCGCGGCGCCCGCAGTGTCGTCGTACCGCCGGGGCTGCCCGAGGAGTGGCTCGCGGAGACCGGCGCCGAGCGGCGGACCGACGCGCCCCGGCTCACCCCGTACGCACTCGACGGCGTCGACGCGGTGGTGACGGGGTGCGCGCTCGCCATCGCGGAGACCGGCACGATCGTGCTCGACGGCGGACCGGGACAGGGCCGTCGCGCCCTCACCCTCGTGCCCGATCTCCACCTGTGCGTGGTCGGAGCCCCCGAGCAGGTGGTGGCCTCCGTGCCCCGGGCTCTCCCCCGGCTCGACCCGGCCCGCCCGCTGACCTGGATCTCGGGACCCTCCGCGACGAGCGACATCGAACTCGACCGGGTCGAGGGCGTCCACGGCCCACGGACGCTGGAAGTGATCCTGGTGACTCGGCGCCCGGCCGGCGGCTGACCCGACGAAGGAGGGCCGCGCCCGAAGGCGCGGCCCTCCCCGTGCGGGCTCTAGGCCGATTCCCTCTGGATCAGCTGCGTCGGCAGGATCACCGTCACCGGATCCTCGCCCGCGATCCGGGCGAGGAGCGTCCGTACCATCTCGGTGCTGATCCGGTCCCAGGGCTGGCGGATCGTGGTCAGCGAGGGGCGGGAGGACAGGGCTGCCGGGGAGTCGTCGAAGCCGCCGACGGCGATGTCCTCGGGGACCTTCCGGTCCGCGCGGGAGAGTGCGTCGAGGACCCCCTGTGCCATGAGGTCGGAGGCGACGAACACGGCGTCGATGTCGGGGGCGCGCTCCAGGAGGGCGCGGGCCGCGTCCTCGCCGCTGGCCCGGCTGTAGTCGCCGGTGGCGATCAGCGTCTCGTCGGCGGGCAGCCCGAACTCGGCGAGCGTCTCGCGGTATCCGGCGAGGCGCTCCACCCCGCCGGGGGTGTCGAGCGGCCCGGTGACGGTGGCGATCCGGCGCCGGCCGGAGGCGTACAGGTGGCGGACCATGTCGCGGGCGCCCTCGCGGTCGTCGGCGGCGACGTAGCCGATCCTGGCGGTCTGGCCGAGGGGCTTGCCGCAGGCGACGACGGGGACACCGGCCTCGTGCAGCCGGGCCACCACGGGGTCGCCGGAGTGGCTGGAGACGAGGAGGACGCCGTCGACGTGACCGGCCTCGATGTAGCGGAGGTTGCGGCGGCGCTCGTCCTCGGTGCCCGCGATCATGAGGAGCAGCGGGATGTCCTGGGCCGCGAGCGCCTGGGTGCAGGCGCGGAGCAGCACGTTGAAGTTGGGGTCCTCGAAGAACCGCTCCTGGGGTTCGGTCAGGAGGAAGGCGACCGAGTCGGACTTGCCGGTGATGAGCGAGCGGGCGTGCCGGTTGACGACGTAGCCCGTTCTGCGGATCGCGGCGTCCACGGCGGCCTTGGCGGTCGGGCTGACGTAGTGGCCGCCGTTGAGGACTCGGGAGACGGTGCCGCGCGACACCCCGGCCTCGCGGGCCACGTCGTGGATGGTCGCCGGGCGGCGCCTGCTCGCTGCTGTGCTCATGCTGTGTGTTTCCCCTCGATCCCCTGTGCTCAGGACTTTACGGCGCCGGACAGCAGGTCGAGGCTCCAGAAGCGTTGGACGACGAGGAACAGGGCGATGAGCGGGGCGATCGCGAGGAGCGCACCGGTGATCACCAGGGTGTACAGGGAGGGCTGGGAGGCGCCCTGCTTGAGCAGGGTGAACAGGCCGACGGTCATGGGGAACTTCTCGTCGTCGCCCAGCATGATGAAGGGCAGCAGGAAGTTGTTCCAGATGGCGACGAACTGGAAGAGGAAGATCGTCACCAGGCCGGGGGCCATCATGGGGACGGCGATCCGCCGGAAGATCCGCCACTCGCCCGCGCCGTCCATGCGACCGGCCTCGACGAGCTCCATGGGGATCGCGGCCTCCGCGTAGACGCGGCCGAGGTAGACGCCGTACGGGGAGAGGATCAGCGGCAGCAGCACCGAGGCGTAGCTGTCCGTCAGGTCGGCCTCCGCCATCAGCAGGTACTGGGGGATGGCGAGGATGACCGGGGGCATGAGGACGCCGGTCAGCATGACGTTGAAGAAGGCCTCGCGGCCGCGGAAGCGGTAGATCGCGAGGGCGTAGCCGGCGAGTGCGGAGACGGCGGTGGACAGGACGGCGCCGAGGCCCGCGTAGAAGACGGAGTTGAGCATCCAGCGCCAGTAGATGCCCTCGCGGTACGCGCCGAGGTCGGTGACGTTGTCGGAGAGGCCGCCGCCGGGCAGGAACGTGAAGGTGGAGAAGAGCTCGTCGTCGGGCTTGGTGGCGGCGACGACGACCCAGGCGACGGGCAGCAGGCAGTAGAGCGCCCCGAGGACCAGGGCGGCCGTGGGGAGCAGCGCGGTGCGGCGGGGGCGGTGGGGGCCCTGGGAGGTGCCGGGGGTGGTGCCCGCGGCACGGCCTGCGGCAGTGGCTTCCTTGCGGAGCGGCGGGGAGGCGAGCCCGGTCATCGGCCGGCTCCTTGCGTGGTGCGGCGGTGGGAGATCCGGAGGAGGGCGAAGGAGAGGACGAAGGTGGCGAGGGCGAGCACGACGGCGGTGGCCGAGGCGGCGTGGATGTTCCCGCCCGTGAAGGCGTCGTTGTAGACCTTCATGAGGGGGCTCCAGGTGGAGGGGATGCCGTTGGTGAGCGGTTTGAGCGTCATGGGCTCGTTGAAGACCTGAAGGGTGGCGATGATCGAGAAGAAGAAGGTGAGCACCAGTGAGGGCACCACCATCGGGATCTTGACGCGCAGGGCGATCTGGAGCTCCGAGCAGCCGTCGAGCTTGGCCGCCTCGTACACCTCGGCGGGCAGCGAGCGCAGGGCCGTGTAGATGACGATCATGTTGAAGCCGGTGCCGCCCCAGATCGCGATGTTCGACATGGCCAGGTAGAGCGGTCCGCCGTCCATGAGGTCGGGCTGGGGCAGGCCCAGCTTGTCGAGGGCGAAGTGGAAGGGGCTGACGTCCGGGAGGTAGAGGAAGCCCCAGAGGACGGCGGCGATGACACCGGGGACGGCGTACGGCAGGAAGATCGCGAGCCGGGCGAAGGAGCGGGCCCGGACGCGCTCGGAGTCGAGCAGGAGCGCGAAGAAGAGGGCGAGGCCCAGCATCACGGGGACCACGAGGGCGCCGTAGCCGAGGACGCGCAGGGCGCTGGCGGCGAGTTCGGGGTCGGTGAGGGCCGAGGTGTAGTTCTCCAGGCCGGCCCAGACCTCGGACTTGGCGCCCTTGCCGAGGCCGAGACCCTTGATCTCGACCTTGTGGAGGCTGAGCCAGAGGGCGTAGCCGATGGGGAGGGCGAAGAAGAGGACGAAGAGGACGGCGGCGGGGAGGAGGAAGCCGTACGGGGCGGCCTTGACCCCGTACGACCGGCGCGCGCCCTTGGGGGGCCGTGTCACCTGGCGACCTCGAAGCCCTGCTTCTTCAGGTCCGTCACGGTGGCGGACTGGACGGCGGTCAGGGCGGTGTCGAAGCCGGACCTGGCCTTGGCGGCCTTGCCGAACTCGTCCTTGAAGGCGGTGTAGGCGACGTTCACGTTGGGCCCCCAGGCGGCGGGGGCGGTGGTCTTCGCGATCTCGGCGGCGCGGGTGTAGAAGTCGGGCTGGTCGGCGAAGTAGTCGGGGGCCTTGGCGAGGGCGCCGCTGGTCTGGGCGGCGGTGGCCGCGGGGTAGATGCCGCTCTCCTTGACGAGGGCGGCGAGGGCGACCGGGTCGGTGTTCAGCCAGGTGGCGAACTGCGCGGCGGCCTTCTTGTGCTTCGAGTCGGTGGTGACGGCGGTGGAGGAGCCGCCCCAGCTGCCGGTGGACGAGCCGCCCTCGGTCCATTGCGGGAGGGGGGCCATGGCCCACTTGCCCTTGGTGTCGGGGGCGGCGGTGGTCAGGGTGCCGGGTGCCCAGACGGCGGAGACCCAGGCGAGCTGCTCGCCGGTGTTCATGGCCTTGTTCCAGGAGGGGGTGTACATCGGCTGGTTGTCGATGGCGCCCTCGGCGACCAGGCCGCCCCAGAAGTCGGAGACCTTCCGGGTGGCGGCGTCGTCGATGCCGACCTTCCAGGTGTCGCCCTCGAAGGTCCACCACCTGGCGCCGGCCTGCTGGGCGAGTCCGGCGAAGAGGCCGGAGTCGTTGGCGGAGAAGGTGGTCAGCGACTGCTTCGGGGACTTCTTCTTCTTCAGGTCGCGCGCGGTGGCGGCGAACTCCCCCCAGGTGGTGGGGACGGAGAGGCCGTACTTCGTGAAGAGGTCCTGGCGGTAGAAGAACATCAGCGGCCCGGAGTCCTGCGGCAGGGCGTAGACGGCTTCGCCGCCGAAGGTGGTCTGCTGCCAGACGCCGGGGGCGAACTCGTCCTGGACGCCGCCGACTTCGGGGGCGATGTCGGCGAGGGCGTCGTTGGAGACGAGGGTCGGGAGGGCCTGGTACTCGGCCTGGACCAGGTCGGGGGCCTTGTGCGCCTTGGCGGCGGTGATGATCTTGGTGACGAGGTCGTCGCCGGAGGCCTGCTTCTGCACCGTCACCTTGATGTCGGGGTGTTCGGCGTTCCAGAGGGCCACGACCTTGTCCATACCGGGGGCCCAGGCCCAGTAGGTGAGCGAGACGGGACCGGAGCCGGCCGCCGCCCCGTCCCCGGAGTCGGAGGATCCACAGGCGGTGAGCGCGGTGGCGCCGAGCAGCACGGCGGTGGCGGCGGCGAGGCCGCGGCGCATCGTGTGGGGCATGGGGTACTTCTCCCTGACCGAAAGGGCCTCTCCTTAGGGCGGGGAGGCCGACCATGCATCTGTGAGCGTTCACAGTAGAGAAACGTTCCAGACACTTGTCAATGGTTGTTCGTGTGCGGTTATGTTGCGTTGCCACATCGAGATCGACTGTGTGCACGTTCACAACGAACCAAGGCTTTCATCGCTCGAGGCTTCAGGAGAGACCCATGCCGCAGACCACTCCCAAGGGCCTGCACCGGCTCGCGTTCGGCGGGGACTACAACCCCGAACAGTGGCCGGAAAGCGTCTGGCAGGAGGACGTCCGGCTCATGCGGGAGGCCGGCGTCACCATGGTGAGCGTCGGGATCTTCTCCTGGGCCCTCCTCGAACCGGAGCCGGGCCGGTACGACTTCGGCTGGCTCGACCGGCTCCTCGACCTGCTCCACGAGCACGGCGTCCGCGTCGACCTGGGCACACCGACCGTGGCGCCGCCCGCCTGGTTCTACCGGGCGCACCCCGAGGCGCTGCCCGTCACCGCCGAGGGGATGCGCTACTCGTACGGCTCGCGCGGGGCGATCTGCCACAGTTCCACCGCCTATCGGACGGCCGCCGCGGGCATCACCACCGAGCTGGCCCGCCGCTACGGCAGTCACCCGGCGCTCGCGCTCTGGCACGTCCACAACGAGTACGGCGTCCCCGTCAGCGCCTGCTACTGCGACGGCTGCGCCGCTCACTTCCGCCGCTGGCTCGACGACGCCCACGGCTCGGTGGAGGCGGTGAACGAGGCCTGGGGCACCGCCTTCTGGGGGCAGCGCTACTCCTCGTACGAGGAGATCACTCCGCCCCGGGTCACCCCCACCGTCGGCAACCCCGCCCAACAGCTCGACTACCGGCGCTTCGCCGACGCCACCATCCGGGAGAACTTCCGTACGGAACGGGACATCCTGCACGAGCTCGCACCCGGTGTCCCGGTCACCACCAACTTCATGACGGCGCTCAGCCAGTGCGACTCCATCGACTACTGGGCCTGGGGCCGCGAGGTCGACCTCGTCACCAACGACCACTACCTGATCACCGACGGCCGCCGCACCCACGTCAACCTGGCCATGGCCGCCGACCTCACCCGCTCCGTCGCCGGCGGCGCCCCCTGGCTGCTCCTCGAACACTCCACGTCCGGCGTGAACTGGCAGCCCCGCAACCCTGCCAAGCGCCCCGGCGAGATGGCCCGCAACTCCCTCTCCCATGTGGCCCGCGGCTCCGAGGGCGCCATGTTCTTCCAATGGCGCCAGTCCCGGCGCGGCGCCGAGAAGTTCCACTCCGCGATGGTCCCGCACGGCGGCACCGACACCCGGATCTGGCGCGAGGTCGTCGACCTCGGCGCCGGCCTGGAGGCCCTTCAGGAGGTGTGCGGCAGCCGGACCGTCCCGGACGTCGCCATGCTGTGGGACTGGCACTCCTGGTGGGCGCAGAACCTGGAGTGGCGGCCGAACGCCGCCCACGACGCCCGTGAGCGCGCCGACAGCTTCTACGAGACCCTCTACGACCGGCACCTCACCGTCGACTTCGCCCACCCCGAGGACGACCTCTCCGCCCACCCGCTGGTCGTCGTGCCCGCGCTCTACCTCATGACCGAGGCCGCCGGGCAGAACCTCCGGGAGTACGTCGAGAACGGCGGCACGCTCGTCGTCTCGTACTTCTCCGGGATCGTCGACGAGCACGACGCCGTGCACCCCGGCGCCTACCCCGGCGCCCTGCGGGACGTCCTCGGCCTCACCGTGGACGAGTGGTCACCGCTCCTGGACGACCGGAGCGTACGGATCACCGGACCCGACGGCGCCTCGCTCACCGGCGACGTGTGGACGGAGTTCGTCCGGCCGCGCGGCGCCGAGACCGTGTGGACGTACGCCGACGGTCCGGCCGCCGGCGGTCCCGCGGTGACCCGGCACCGGCTCGGGCGGGGCACCGCCTGGTACGTCTCCACCCGGCTTGACGCGGTGTCGCTCGACGCGATCGTCGCCGCGGCGTGCGCGGACGCGGGGGTCGCGGCGCGTACCGCCCTGCCGCGTGACGTGGAGGTCGTGCGCCGCGTGGGAGACGGCGGGCAGTACCTGTTCGTCCTCAACCACTCCGCCGAGGACGCCGACGTGCCGCTCGACGGCTCCGGGACCGAGCTGCTCGGCGGCGCCTCGGGGGGCACGCCGGTCGACGGGAAGGTCACCGTCCCGGCCGGTGTCGTGCGGGTCGTCCGCCTCGACGCCTGACCCCACCCTCCCCACCCCCGGCCGGGCCGGCCGGCCCGGCCGGGGGCCCTTGAGCTCACCCGGGGACGGCAGCGCCCGCTGCGCCGCCCCCGGGTGAACCGCACCACCCGTAGGGAACCACCCGCACCGCACTTCTCATTGGCCACCGTCGAAGGGACTCGACGATGCACCTCACCCCTGTCAGAAGCCGCATCCGTCTGCGCGCCGCCGCCGTCGCGGCAGCGCTCGGCGCCCTGCTCGCGGCTCCCCTGCCCGCCGCCACCCAGGCCGAGGCCGCCACCACCCTCACGAACGCCGGGTTCGAGAGCGACGCCACCGGGACCGCGACCCCGGCCGGCTGGTCGACCTACTCGGCCGCCGGGCAGAACGCCGCCTCGTTCACCGAGGCCGGGGGCCACAGCGGCGGTCACCGCCTGAGCCACTGGTCGGCGTCCGCGTACAAGGTCGAGACGTACCAGTACCTCTCCGGACTCGCCGACGGCACGTACACGCTCAGCGCCTGGGTCCGCTCGGGCGGCGGTCAGAACTCCGCCCACCTCGCCCTGCGGAACTGCGGCTCGGCCGAGCAGCGCACCGATCTGCCCGTGACGTCCACCTGGATACGGATCGTCACTCCCGTCACAGTGTCGGGCGGCGGCTGCACCGTGAGCGTCAACTCCGATGCGAACGCGGGGAATTGGCTGAACGTCGACGATCTGACGTTCACCTCCGGCACGACCGGTCTGGCGGTCAGGGGCGTCGACGTGTCCTCGCTCAAGAAGAGCGAGGACCTCGGCGGGACCTACAGGTCGAGTTCCGGCACCACGGGTGACGCGGTCGCGCTCCTCAGGAACGCGGGCGCCGACTACGGCCGTCTGAAGGTGTGGGTGAACCCGGCCGACGGCTACAACGACAAGGCCCGCGTCCTCGCCACCGCACGGCGGATCAAGGCCCAGGGCATGAAGCTGCTCGTGGACTTCCACTACTCCGACATATGGGCCGACCCGGGCGCCCAGACCAAGCCCGCCGCCTGGCAGGGCCACTCGTACGCGCAGCTGAAGACGGACGTCCACAGCCACACGTACGACGTACTCAACGCCCTGAAGGCGCAGGGGACCACGGCCGACATGGTGCAGATCGGGAACGAGATCAACACCGGCATGCTGTGGCCCGAGGGCTCGACGAGCAACTGGTCACAGCTGGCGGGGCTGCTCGGCTCCGGCATCTCCGCAGCCAAGGCGGTCTCTTCGAGCACCCAGATCGCCCTGCACCTCGCCAACGGCGGCGACAACGCCCTCTACCGCACGTGGTTCGACAACGCGACCGCGCAGGGCGTCAGTTACGACGTGATCGCGTTCTCCTTCTACGGCTACTGGCACGGCGCCCTGTCCTCGCTCCAGACCAACCTCGACGACATCTCCGCCCGATACGGCAAGAAGGTGATGGTCGCCGAGACCGCGTACCCGTTCCGGCTCGACAGCGAGGACGCCCACGAGAACATCATCGACCTGTCCTCGGAGCTTGTCTCGGGCTACCCGGCGAGCGCGGCCGGCCAGTCGGCCTGGCTGCGGGACGTCATGAACGTCGTCGAGGCGGTACCGAACGGCCGCGGTCTCGGCGTCTTCTACTGGGAACCGACCTGGACGGCCGTCGCGGGCAACGGCTGGGACCCGGCCGACTCCTCGTCCGGCAACGGCTGGGAGAACCAGGCCCTGTTCGACTACGACGGCAAGCTGCTTCCGGCGGCGAGCCGGCTGGCGCACCGCTGACCCGACCGCGCACGAGGGGCGGGCGGGGGCGACGATCCGACAGGGGCCGCGCCCCGATCGGCGCGTGCACTTCCCGCCCCCGACGGCCGGTCATCCGCCGGCGGTCGCCGGTCGGGGGTCGGCGGTCGGCGGTCGGCGGTCGGCGGTCGGCGCGGCGTACGCCGGTCGCCGGACGCCGGCCCCGGGCCGGCTCCCGCGCCCCGGGGGCCGGTCCTCGGTGTCTCCGTCTCAGACGGCCCAGACGCCGTCGCGCATCAGGTGGCGCCCGGCCAGTTCGGGCTCCTCCAGCCAAGCCTCCACGGCGGTGGGGCGGACTCGGAACCAGCCGTACGCGGGCCCCGAGTTCCGCGGGTCCCAGCCGCACTTCGCGGCGAATCCCTCGATCGCCTCCGTGGGTACGTCGTCGACGCCGAGGGTCGTCACGTCGCCGTCGATCAGGACGACGTCCCGGGTGTGCCCGAGCGCCAGCCGGGTCCGTCCGCCGGCGGCGAGGTTGCGCCCGGTGGGATTCGTCAGCCGGGTGCACAGCCAGATGTCCGTGCCGTCCCAGTGGAAGGCCAGCGGCACGAGATACGGCCGGGCGTCGGCACTCGCCGAGGCCACCCAGATGTCCACCTCCTCCGCCAGCCGGGCGAGGACGTCCTTCTTGCGCCGTTCGGGGTCTCGCATCGCGGGGTGCGTCGTCATGGCCCGACCCTACGCCGTAGCGATCACGCCCGGTCCGCCTCCAGGCCCCCGACCGCGTGACGGAGTTCCGCAGCGGGGTGGGCGAGGGCTGCGGTGACCCCCGCGAAGAAAGCGCTTGCGCAAAGCATTGACGAAACACGAACACCCCCTTAGCTTCATGCCCGTTGCACTTCGTACGTCATATATGAGACGCGATACACGAGATCTGAGAGTGCTCCATGGCCTTCGCCCCCAGCCCCATCCCCTCCCGCACCCAGTACGTGCTCGAAGCGATCAAGCACGACATCCTCACCGGAGGGCTCAGCCCCGGCCAGGCACTCGTCGAGGCCGAACTCGCCGCCCGTTTCGGGGTGTCGAAGACCCCCGTCCGCGAGGCGCTCAAGACCCTCGCGGGCAGCGGGCTCGTGGTGATGAACCAGTACAAGGGCGTCACGGTCCGGATGGTCGACGCCGACATGGCCCGCGCCGTCTACGACGTACGCCTCCTCCTGGAACCCGAGGCGGTCCGCCGCGCCGTGGCGTCCGGCGCCCCGCTCGACGAGGCGCGGGAGGCCCTGAGCCGGGCCGCCGGGGCCGAGGACCCGGCCGAACGGTCGCTGGCCAACCGGGCGTTCCACCGGGCGCTCTACCTGCCCTGCGGCAACCCGCTGCTCGGCCACATGCTCGACGAGGTCCGCGACCAGGCCGCCCTGGTCTCCACCGTCGCCTGGGCGGCCATTCCCTCCTGGGAGCGGGAGGCCGCCGAGCACGAGGAGATCCTGCGGCTCGCGGCCGCCGGCGACGTCGACGGGGTGGGCCGGGCGGTCCACGAGCACATCGCGTCCTTCGTCGAGCGCGCCTTCCCCCAGCACCCCGAGAGGCAGCATCCCGATGACCAGTCCCCCCTGAACGGCGAGTGAGCATGGAATTCGAGACGATGAGGACCGCCCTCGCCGACGTCGTGGCCATCCCGGTCACCCCGTTCGCCGAGGACGGCTCCGTGGACACCGTCACCCACCGCGCGCTGCTGCGCCGGCTCCTCGACGGCGGGGTCCGCACCCTCACCCCCAACGGCAACACCGGGGAGTTCTACGCGCTGACCCCGGAGGAACGCCGCTCCCTCACCGAGATCACCGTCGACGAGGCCGGCGACCGTGCCGCGATCCTCGTCGGCGTCGGCCACGACGTGCCGACGGCGGTCGAGGCCGCCCGGCACGCCCACGCCACGGGCGCCCACATGGTGATGGTCCATCAGCCGGTCCACCCGTACGTCTCCGAGAGCGGCTGGGTCGACTACCACCGGGCCATCGCCGAGGCCGTCCCCGAGCTCGGGGTCGTCCCCTACATCCGCAACCCGCTGCTCGGCGGGGCCAGGCTCGCCGAGCTCGGCGCCGCCTGCCCCAACGTCGTGGGGGTGAAGTACGCGGTGCCCGACGCGGCCCGGTTCGCCGGCTTCGCCCGGGACGCGGGCCTCGACCGCTTCGTCTGGGTGGCGGGCCTGGCCGAGCCGTACGCCCCCGCCTACTTCGCGAGCGGCGCCACCGGATTCACCTCCGGCCTGGTCAACGTCTCCCCCGCGCTCTCCCTCGAGATGCTGGACGCGCTGCGGACCGGCGACTACCCGACCGCGATGAAGGTCTGGGAGCGGATCCGCCGCTTCGAGGAGCTGCGCGCGGCCAACGGCAGCGCCGACAACGTGACGGTGGTCAAGGAGGCCCTCGCCTCCCTCGGCCTCTGCCGCCGGGCGGTCCGCCCGCCGAGCCGTGAACTCCCCGTGAGCGAGCGGGCCGAGGTCGCCACGATCGCCGCCGGGTGGCCGGCATGAGCGCGGAAGGGCCCGCCGGCACGGGCGGGCGCACGGTCGACTCGGGACGGCGCGCGGTCGACACAGGCCCGGGCTCCGTCGAAGCGGGGAAGCGCCCGGCCGAAGAGGGACGGCGCCCCGCCGAAGCGGGCAGGCGCCCCGAGGACCTGCGCAGTCACCAGTGGTACGGCACCGACGGCCTCCGCTCCTTCAGCCACCGCGCCCGCACCCGGCAGCTCGGCTATCTCCCCGAGGAGCACCTCGGGAAGCCGGTGATCGCGATCCTCAACACCTGGTCCGACATCAACCCCTGCCACGTCCACCTCCGCGACCGCGCGCAGGCCGTGAAGCGCGGGGTGTGGCAGGCGGGCGGCTTCCCGCTGGAGTTCCCGGTCTCCACCCTCTCGGAGACGTTCCAGAAGCCGACCCCGATGCTCTACCGCAACCTCCTCGCCCTGGAGACGGAGGAGCTGCTGCGCTCGTACCCGGTGGACGGGGCGGTGCTGATGGGCGGCTGCGACAAGACCACCCCGGCGCTCCTCATGGGCGCTGCCTCGGTCGACCTGCCGACGGTGTTCGTTCCGGCGGGGCCGATGCTGCCGGGACACTGGCGCGGCGAGACGCTCGGCTCCGGTACGGACATGTGGAAGTACTGGGACGAGAAGCGGGCGGGACGGATCGGCGACTGCGAGATGGCGGAGCTGGAGAGCGGTCTCGCCCGCTCCCCCGGGCACTGCATGACGATGGGCACGGCGTCCACGTTGACCGCCGCGGCGGAGACCCTCGGGGTGACCGTGCCGGGCGCTTCGTCGGTGCCGGCGGTCGACTCGGGGCACGACCGGATGGCGGCGGCCTCGGGGCTGCGGATCGTGGAACTCGTACGGCGGGACCTGCGGCTGTCGCGGATCCTGACGCAGGAGGCGTACGAGGACGCGGTCGCCGCCGTCCTCGCGCTCGGCGGCTCGACCAACGCGGTGATCCATCTGATCGCGATGGCGGGGCGCTCGGGGGTGAAGCTGACGCTCGACGACTTCGACCGGATCGCGCGGACGGTGCCGGTCCTCGCGAACCTGCGGCCGGGCGGCCGGTTCCTGATGGAGGACTTCCACTTCGCGGGCGGGATGCGGGGCTTCCTCTCCCGGCTCACCGACGTCCTGCACCTCGACCGTCCGACGGTCTCGCACACCACGCTGCGGGAGCAGCTCGACGGCGCGCTCGTGCACGACGAGGAGGTGATCAGGGACCGTTCGAGGCCGCTGGCCGCCGAGGGCGGGGTCGCGGTGCTGCGGGGCAACCTCTGCCCCGACGGCGCCGTCATCAAGCACATCGCGGCCGAGCCGCGGCTGCTCCGGCACACCGGTCCCGCGGTCGTGTTCGACGACTACCGGTCGATGCAGCGGACCATCGACGACCCGGCGCTCGGCATCACGCCCGAGCACGTGCTGGTGCTGCGGGGCGCGGGCCCGAAGGGCGGTCCGGGGATGCCGGAGTACGGCATGCTGCCCATCCCCCGGTACCTGCTCGAACAGGGGGTACGGGACATGGTGCGGATCTCCGACGCCCGGATGAGCGGGACGAGTTACGGGGCGTGCGTGCTGCACGTGGCACCCGAGTCCCATGTCGGCGGACCCCTCGCCCTCGTGCGCACGGGCGATGCGATCACCCTCGACGTCGCCGCCCGCTCCCTCCATCTGCACGTCACGGACGAGGAGTTGGACGTCCGCCGGGCCGCCTGGACACCGCCGCCCGCCCGGTACGAGCGCGGCTACGGCGCGCTCTACACGGAGCAGATCTCCCAGGCCGACACCGGCTGCGACTTCGCGTTCCTGGCGCGTCCCGGCACCACCCCCGATCCGTACGCGGGGTGAGCACCCGCCCCACAGCATCGCCTGGGTGAGAACCCGCCCCCCGCACCGCCTGGGTGAGCACCCGCCCCCCAGCACCGCCGGGGTGAGAACCCAACCACAGCACCGCCGGGGTGAGAACCCGCCCCCGGCACCGCCGGTTCGCCGGACGGTTCCTCGGGCCGCCGCACCCGGCTCGGCAGCGCCATCAGCTCCACCCGCTCCACTCGCTCCGCCCGCTCCACCCTGTCCGAGATCTCGAACGTCGTTCGCGAAGCGCTTCACCGAGAACGGAGCCGCCGTCATGGCCTCAGCTGTGACCCCACCGCCCCAAGCCGTCACGGCACCGCGCCGCCGTCGCACGGGAGCGACCCCCCGCCGACTGCCGTACCTCCTGATCGCCCCCGCCGGCCTGCTGATGCTGGGCTTCATCGCCTACCCCGTGATCAGCGTCTTCTTCTACAGCCTCCAGCACTACAACCCCACGAAGCCCTGGCGGAACGGCTTCGCGGGACTCGACAACTTCACCCGGATCTTCACGGAGGACCCGCGGTTCTGGGGAACGCTGACCTTCAGCCTCAAGTGGGTCGTCGTCGAGGTGACGCTCCAGCTCCTCTTCGGCCTCGCTCTCGCCCTCATCGTGAACCAGACCTTCGTGGGCCGCGCCCTGGGCCGGGCCCTGGTCTTCTCGCCGTGGGCCGTCTCCGGCGTGCTCACCTCCGCGATCTGGGTGCTGCTCTACAACTCCCAGACGGGCATCAGCCGTTACCTCGCGGACCTGGGCCTCGGCACGTACGGCACGTCCTGGCTCTCCGACACCTCGACCGTGTTCCCGGCGGCGATCGTCGCCGATCTCTGGCGCGGGGTGCCCTTCTTCGCCATCCTCATCCTGGCCGACCTCCAGTCCGTGCCGAAGGACCTGTACGAGGCGGCCGAGGTCGACGGGGCGGGCCGGGTACGGCAGTTCGTCCACATCACCCTGCCGCACATCCGGGACGCGATCGTCCTCTCCACGCTGCTGCGCGCGGTCTGGGAGTTCAACAACGTCGACCTGCTGTACACGCTGACCGGCGGCGGCCCCGCGGGCGAGACGACCACGCTGCCGCTGTACATCGCCCACACCAGCGTCGACGCCCACAACTTCGGATACGCCTCCGCCCTCACCACGGTGGCGTTCGTGATCCTTCTCTTCTGCTCGATGGTCTATCTGCGCCTGAGCAAGTTCGGAGGCGACGTCACATGACAGCCGAGTCCACCCTGACCGCCGCCCCCTCCCCGGGGACCGCGCGGGCCCCGGCGCCCCCCGGCCGGACGCCGCCCGCCGCCGCCCGCGCCAGGCGCAGGGCGTGGGACGAGGTGCCCCGCTGGCAGATCTACCTGCCCCTCGGGATCTACCTCGTCTTCACCCTCGTCCCCTTCTACTGGATCCTGCTCTTCGCCGTACGCCCGGCCGGCTCCACCTCGCTGCTGCCCTGGCCGATGACGACCGCGCACTTCGAGAAGGTCTGGAACGAGCGCAGCTTCGGCGTCTTCTTCCAGAACAGCCTGCTCATCGGGGTCGCGGTGCTCATCAGCACCACCGTGGTCGCCCTCGCCGGCGGCTACGCGCTGGCCCGCTTCGACTTCAGGATCAAGAAGGGCTTCATGCTGGCCCTGCTCTGTTCGCAGTTCGTGCCGGGCGCCCTGCTCCTCGTCCCGCTCTTCCAGATCTTCGCCGAGCTGCGGATGATCAACTCCCTGGGGAGTGTGATCATCGCCGAGACCGTCTTCCAGCTCCCGCTGTCCATGATCCTCATCAGCGGCTTCATCAGGAACGTGCCGTACTCCCTGGAGGAGGCCGCCTGGGTGGACGGCTGCAACCGGTTCTCCGCCTTCCGGATCGTCGTCCTCCCGCTGCTCAGGCCCGGTCTGGTCGCCGTCGGCTCCTTCGCCTTCGTGCACGCCTGGAACCACTTCCTCTTCGCCCTGATGTTCCTCAGCAGCCAGGACAAGCAGACGATCCCGGTCGGCCTCAACACCCTCATGGGCGCCGACAGCGTCGACCTCGGGGCGCTCGCCGCGGGCGGCGTCATCGCCGCCGTCCCCGTGGTCGTCGTCTTCGGCTTCATCCAGAAGTGGCTGGTCACCGGATTCAGCGCCGGGGCGGTGAAGGGATGAACAGCGACCCCACGCACAGGGAAGACAGGAACACCGCGCGCACCCCCCTGCCGGTCGTCCTCGCCGGTGCCCGCGGCCACGGCCGCAGCCACCTCCTCAACATCCGCAGGCTCGAAGACCGCGGACTCGTCCGCCTCGCCGGGGTCTGCGAGCTGCGCCCGCTCGACGCCGCCGAGCTCGAAGGCAGCGGGGAACCGGAACAGTCCGCCGACTTCGAGGCGCTGCTCGCCTCCACCGGCGCCCGGATCGCCGTGCTCAGCACCCCCATCCAGACCCACACCGACATGGCGCTCGCCGCCGCCCGGCACGGGGCGCACATCCTCCTGGAGAAGCCGCCGGCTCCGTCGTACGCGGAGTTCCGCCGGATGGCCGAGGGCGTCGGGGCGGCCGCGGTGGCCTGCCAGATCGGGTTCCAGTCGCTGGGGTCGCACGCGGTGCCCGCGATCCGCCGGATGGTCGCGGAGGGCGCGATCGGCGAACTCCTCGGCGTCGGCGCGGCCGGGGCCTGGGTCCGTGACGAGGCCTACTTCCGGCGCGCCCCCTGGGCGGGGCGCCGTCGGCTCGGCGGGGCCGACGTGGTCGACGGGGCCCTCACCAACCCCCTCGCACACGCCGTCGCCACGGCGCTCGCGCTGTCCGGTCCCACGCGCGCCGAGGACGTCGAGCACATCGAGACCGAGCTGCTGCGCGCCCACGCCATCGAGTCCGACGACACCTCGGCGGTACGGATCGTCACCTCGGCCGGCACCCGGGTCACCGTCGCCGTGACGCTCTGCGCCGAGCGGCCCTCGGAGCCGTACGTCATCGTCCACGGCACGCGGGGCCGGATCACCTTCTGGTACCGGCAGGACCGGGTGCTCGTACAACGCGCCGGGCACGGACCGGTGGAGACCGAGTACGCACGTACCGACCTCCTGGAGAACCTCGTCGCGCACGTCACCGACGGCGAGCCGCTGTGGGTGCCGCCGGCGGCGACCGAGGCGTTCATGCGGGTCGTCGAGGCGGTGCGCACGGCCCCCGACCCGCTGGCGATCCCCGACGCGCACTGGCACACCGAGCCCGGCGAGAGCGGGCCGCGCCGGGTCGTCGACGGCGTCGACGCGCTGGTGGACGCCAGTGCCGACGCGCTCGTGCTGTTCTCCGAACTCGGCGCCTCCTGGGCCCCGTCGGCCCGGGCGGAGGCCCGATGAGCCCCGAGCCCCCGACGGTCCTGCGCTGCGCGGGCCGCACCGTCGCCCGGTACACGACCCGGCCCGGACCGGCCCCCCACCACTCCCCCCGGCCGTACCTCCACCCGGTCACGACCCTCGCCGGCCGGCCGGTCAGCGAGGCGGTGCCCGAGGACCATCCGCACCACCTGGGCGTCGGCGTCGCCGTGCCCGACCTCGCCGGCCACAACTTCTGGGGCGGCCGCACCTTCGTCCGCGGCCGCGGGCCGGTCGAGCTCGACAACCACGGGGTGCAGCGGCACGACGGGTTCACACTGCGCGACCCGGACGGCTTCGTGGAGGAGCTGAGCTGGACGGCCGGGGGCGAGCGGCTGCTCCGCGAGTACCGGACGGTGGCGGCCACCGCGCTCACCGGAACGGCCTGGGCGCTCGACCTCACCTTCTCCCTGACCAATGTGTCCGGGCGGGACCTGTCGATCGGCAGCCCCGCGACGAACGGCCGGCCGGGTGCCGCGTACGGAGGCTTCTTCTGGCGCGCTCCGAAGGAGGCGGCGGCTCCGGCGGTGTTCGGGTCCGGAGCGGCCGGCGGCGGTCCCGACGCGGACGGCGAGGACGCGGTGCACGGAGCAGCCGCGGACTGGGTGGCGCTCGCGGGCGAGGGCTGGACCCTGGTCTTCGCCGGGGCGACCGCCCGGACCCGCGAGGATCCGTGGTTCGTCCGGGCGGCCGAGTACCCGGGCGTCGGTTCCTCGCTCGCCCGCGACCGGCGGCTTCAGGTGGCCGCCGGAGGGACCGTCGTACGGCAGGTGGTGACCGTCGTCGCCGACGGGCGCCTCGACCGGGACGAGGCCGCGGCCCTGGTGCGCAAGGCGGTGACGTCGTGACGGGGGCCGCCGCGGCCCTTCCGACGGGTGACCTCGGTGACGGTACGTACCGCAACCCCGTGCTCGCCGCCGACTGGTCCGACCCCGACGTGGTCCGGGTCGGCGAGGACTACCACCTGACCGCGTCCAGCTTCGGCCGCGCCCCCGGGCTGCCGCTCCTGCATTCCCGGGACCTGGTCAACTGGACGCTCGTCGGACACGCCCTGGAGCGGCTCGAACCGGCTGCCGCGTTCACGGAGCCCCGGCACGACCGTGGGGTCTGGGCGCCCTCGTTCCGGTACCACGACGGCCGGTTCTGGATCTTCTGGGGAGACCCCGACCATGGGATCCAGCAGGTCAACGCCCCTTCCGTACGCGGCCCGTGGACGGCCCCGCACCTGGTGAAGGCGGGCCGGGGCCTGATCGACGCCTGCCCGCTGTGGGACGAGGAGTCGGGCGAGGCGTATCTCGTGCACGCCTGGGCAAAGTCCCGCGCCGGCTTCAACAACCGGCTCACCGGACACCGGATGAGCCCGGACGGGACGAGGCTCCTCGACGCGGGCCGGACCCTCGTCGACGCCGACCGGCTCCCCGGCTGGTTCACCCTGGAAGGGCCGAAGCTGTACCGGCACGACGGCTGGTTCTGGATCTTCGCCCCGGCCGGGGGCGTGGCCACCGGCTGGCAGGGCGTCTTCCGGTCGCGGTCGTTCTTCGGCCCGTACGAGGAGCGGATCGCCCTCGCGCAGGGCGACACCGACGTCAACGGCCCCCACCAGGGCGGCTGGGTGCGCACCGGGCCGGGCGAGGACTGGTTCCTGCACTTCCAGCAGTCGGGCTCGCACGGCCGGCTCGTCCATCTCCAGCCGATGCGCTGGGAGGCCGACGGCTGGCCCGTGCTCGGCGACGAGGGCGCCCCGGTCCGGGTGCACCGCAAGCCGGACCTGCCGGAGCAGCCGCCCGCGCGGCCGGCCGTGGACGACACGTTTCCCGGCGGCCGGTTCGGGCGGCAGTGGCAGTGGACCGCCAACCCGGGCGAGGGCTGGGCCAGTCAGCACACGGGGGACGGGCTACGGCTCCACTGCGTGCGGTCCGACCGGCTCGGCGACCTCCGCGGCGTGCCGCACGTCCTCACCCAGCGGCTGCCCGCCGGGGCCGTGGTCGTCGAGGTCGGGCTGCGGCTCGACTCGGTGGCACCCGGGGCCCGCGCGGGGCTCGTCGTCCTGGGGGACGCGTACGCGTGGATCGGTCTGGAGCGGGCGCCGGACGGCACGGCCCGGCTCGTCCACCGTTTCGCCCCGGCGAACACGGACGGCGAACGGGACGCGGCCCGCTCCCGGCCGCTGCCCGGGAACCGGGTCCTGCTCCGTATCGAGGTCACGGCGGACGCGCGCTGCCGCTTCTCGTACGAGACCGGACGCGGCGCGGACACCGCCGCCGGCACGGGCACCGGCATCGATCCCGGGTCCGGGTCCGGGTCCGACGCCGAAGCCGGGTCCAGTGACGGTTGCGGGCCCGGCAGCGGGTCCCGTGACGGTTCCGGGTCCGGCACCGATCCCGGGTCCGGGTTCAACGCCGGGTCCGGCTCCGGGTCCGGGCCCGATCCCGACGCCCGGTCCGGCGGCGGGTCCGGGTCCGGCGGCGGGCCGGTCCGGCTCGGTCCGGAGTTCGCCGCCATGCCCTGGCGCTGGGTCGGCGCGCTGCTCGGCCTGTTCGCCGGGGCGCCGGAAGGCGCGGGACACGCCGGGACGGCCGTGTTCTCCGACTTCCGCGTCACCGCCGCCTCAACGGCACCACCCGGGGCACCCGCCGGCGCCCCGGCCCCAGCTCCCCCGCACCCCTCCCCGTAGTCCCCGCAACACCCCGAGAGAAGAGAGCCGACGATGACCATCTTCCCCGGCGGACGGCGCAGAGCCGCCCTCGCCCTCGCCCTGACCGGCGTCCTCGCCCTGTCCGCCACCGCCTGCGGTGACGACGGCAGCGGCGGGGGCGGCGACAAGGGCACCGAGGGATCGGGCAAGGGAAAGATCACCTTCTGGGACAACAACGGCGGTGTCCGCACCGACGTCTGGAAGGAGATCATCGCGGACTTCGAGAAGGCGAACCCCGACATCGACGTCGAGTACGTCGGGATCGCCTCCAAGGAGGTCCAGTCGAAGTACGACACCGCGATCCAGGGCGACGGCCTGCCGGACGTCGGCGGCGTCGGCGCGGCGATGCTCGCCGGCATCGCCGCGCAGAACGCCCTGGAGCCGCTGGACGCGCGGATCGAGGGCAGCGCGCTCAAGGGCAGGCTGAACGCCGGCATGGTCGCGAGCGTGAAGTCGGCGGGCGGACAGGACAAGCTGTTCACCGTCCCCACCTCCGCGAGCAACGGCGTGCTCTACTACCGCACCGATCTGTTCAAGGCCGCCGGCCTGCAGGAACCCACCACCTGGTCCAGGTTCTACGCGGCGGCCGAGAAGCTGACGGCCACCGACAGGAACCGCTTCGGCTACACGATCCGCGGCGGCGCGGGCTCGATCGCCCAGGCCCTCGACGCCATGTACGGCCAGAGCGGCATCAAGAGCTTCTGGAACGGTGACAGGACCACCGTCAACGCCCCGGAGAACGTGGCCGCGCTCGAGAAGTACGCCGGCCTGTTCAAGCGGACCACCCCCGCCGCCGACGTCAACAACGACTTCACCAAGATGGTCGCGCAGTGGGACAGCGGCCAGATCGGCATGCTGAACCACAACCTCGGCTCGTACCAGGACCATGTGAAGGCCCTCGGCACGGAGAAGTTCCGGGGCATCCCCAACCCGACCCTCGACGACGGCACCCGGGTACAGGTCTCCAACCCGGTCGACGGCCTCGGTCTCTTCTCCTCCAGCAAGAACAAGGCCGCCGCCTGGAAGTTCATCGAGTTCGCCGCTTCCCACGCCTCCAACAGCAAGTGGAACGAATCCGCCGGCGCCATCCCGGCCAACACGGAGGCCGCCCGGGACCCGTGGCTCCAGGAGGCGGAGCCGACGAAGCTCGGCGCCGAGGTCCTCTTCAGCGGCAAGGCCACGATCGTGGAACTGCCGTACTACCTGCCGGACTGGAACACGATCTCCAAGGCCGAGAACGAGCCGGGCTTCCAGAAGGTCCTGCTCGGCACGTCCACCGCCAAGGAGTTCCTCGACCACCTGGCCGAGCAGCTGAACACGGCGCAGGCCGAGTGGAAGCAGCAGAACCCGTGAGCGTCGGCCGCCGCGCGGTGGTCTCGGCCGGGGCGGGCCTCGCGCTCGCCCTGGCCGGGGCTCCCCCGGCCCGTTCCCAAGGACACCCCCGCATGCGCACCCTCTTCATCGCCGGCGACTCCACGGCCGCGCAGAAGCACGCCGACGCCGCGCCCGAGACCGGCTGGGGCATGGCCCTCCCCTTCTTCCTGCACCGGGGCGTACGGGTCGCCAATCACGCGGTCGACGGGCGCAGCACCAAGAGCTTTCTCGACGAGGGACGGCTCGAGGCGATCCTGGCCGCACTGTGCCCCGGCGACCTGCTCCTGATCCAGTTCGGCCACAACGACCAGAAGGTCGCCGACCCGGCCCGCTTCACCGAGCCGTGGACCGGCTACCAGGACAACCTGCGGGTCTTCGTCGAGGGCGCGCGGTCGCGGGGCGCCCTCCCGGTGTTCGCCACCTCCGTCGAGCGGCGCAGGTTCGCCGTGGACGGCACCGCTCTGCGGACGCTCGGCGCGTACCCGGCGGCGATGCGGGAGACCGCCCGCGAGTCGGACGTCCCCCTCCTCGACATCGAGGCGCTGTCGCTGGCGCTGTGGCAGCGGCTCGGCCCCGAGGCCTCCACGGCGTACTTCAACTGGACCGCGACCGAGCAGGACAACACCCACTTCAACCCGCCGGGGGCGATCGAGGTGGCGCGGCTGGTCACCGCCGAGCTGCTCCGCACCCATGTCCTCGCCCCGCGCGAGACGCGCCGCGTGGACGACCACGTACCCGCCGGGCTCGTCACCTGGCCCGAACCCGCACCGACCGCTTCCGAGTTCGAGGAGAGCCGATCGTGAACAGACGCACGCGACGGGGAGTGGTGGCCGCGGCCGCCCTCACCCTGACGGTGACCGCCCCCGCCGCCGCCCACGCCGCCCCGCGTCCCGGCGCCGACCCCGCCCGCGCCACGCTGGCGGCCGGTGACGGATGGGCGTCCGAGGGGACCGGCACCACCGGCGGCGCTGCCGCCGTCGCCTCCCGGGTCTTCACCGTCACCACCTGGGAGGAGTTCCGGGCCGCGCTGGCCTTGCCCGGCACCGAGCCCCGGATCGTCAAGGTGGTGGGCACGCTGAACGCCACCGCCGCCGGCTGCGCCGCCTTCGAGGCCCCCGGCTACGACTTCGGGCGCTACCTCGCCGACTACGATCCCGCCGTCTGGGGGTACGAGAACGTGGTCAGCGGCCCCCAGGAGGACCTGCGGGCGGCGTCCGCGACCGCCCAGGGCAGGGCTATCAAGGTCGGCGTGCCCGCGAACACCACGATCGTCGGCGTCGGCGGGCACGCCGGGATCACCGGCGGCAGCCTCCAGGTGCAGGGCGTCGACAACGTCGTGGTCCGCAACCTGACGATGGAGAGCCCGCTCGACTGCTTCCCGCAGTGGGACCCTACGGACGGCGCGACCGGGGCGTGGAACTCCGAGTACGACAGCCTGGTCGTGTACGGCTCCACCCATGTCTGGATCGATCACAACACCTTCACCGACGGGGCCCACCCGGACAGTTCGCTGCCCTCGTACTACGGCGAGGTCTACCAGCAGCACGACGGCGAGCTGGACGTCGTGCGCGGCGCCGACCTGGTCACGATCTCGTGGAACGTCTTCACCGACCACGACAAGACCCTGATGATCGGCAACAGCGACAGCGCGGGCGCCACCGACCGGGGCAGGCTGCGGGTCACCCTGCACCACAACCTCTTCGAGAACGTGGTCGAGCGGGCGCCGCGGGTCCGCTTCGGCCAGGTCGACGCGTACAACAACCACTTCGTGGTGCCGAGTTCGGCGTACGCGTACAGCCTCGGCATCGGACAGGAGTCCCAACTCCACGCGGAGAGGAACGCGTTCACGCTGAGCGGTGGCGTCCCGGCGGGCAGGATCCTCAAGAAGTGGAAGGACGCGCCCGTCACCACCGTGGGCAACTACGTGAACGGCAGGCCGGTCGACCTCCTCGCCGTCCACAACACGCAGTTCCCCGACGAGTTGTTGCGGGCCGACGCGGGCTGGACCCCCGTCCTGCGCACCAGGGTCGATCACCCGAAGGCCGTACCCGCCCTCGTCGACCGCCACGCGGGCGCCGGCCGCTCCTGCTGAGCCCCCGCTCCCCTCCGGGAGACCCGCCGTGTCCGCTATCCGAGGAACGACAGGCGGACCTGGCGGTCGGGGTTGTCCTTGTTCGTGTCCACCAGGCACACCGACTGCCAGGTGCCGAGCGCCAGTTCGCCGTCGATCACGGGGAGCGTCGCGTGCGGGGCGACGAGGGCGGGCAGGACGTGGTCACGGCCGTGACCCCGGCTGCCGTGGCGGTGCTGCCAGCGTTCGTCGGCGGGGAGGAGGTGGTGCAGGGCCGTCAGCAGGTCGTGATCGCTGCCGGCGCCCGTCTCGATCAGCGCCACGCCGGTCGTCGCGTGGGGCGTGAAGACGTTGAGGAGGCCTCCCCGGCCCTGTGCCACCTCGGCCAGGAAGGCGACGCACTCCCCTGTCAGGTCGTACACCCTCTCCGATCCTCCGGTGGTGACGTCCAGGACGCGTGTGGCGAAACCGTTGCTCATCCCCTCATCCTGACGGAGCGGGCGGCCTTCTCAAACGCCCCACGCAGACGCCCCGGGGAGGTCCCCCGGGGTGCCCTCGCGCGACGTCCTTCGTCAGCCGAGCTCCGGTGCCCCGAGGACCGGCAGCCGTGCGCAGCGACGGCAGGCCCGGGCCGAGGTCGCCACGACGGCGTGGGAGGCGGCGGCGAGCACGCCCGCGAAGGCGAGCAGTGGCCAGTTCGTCGCGAGCGCGGCGGCGGTGACGAGGGCGAGCGTCGTCACCGCCATGGCGGCTCCGGCGGTCGTGCCGGTCCAGGCGACCACGGCCGGCAGCCGGGCCGGTGGGGGAAGCCGGCGGGCGAGGGTTCCGGTGGCGGCCAGAGCCGCGGCGGCGAGCAGGGTGGCGGCGAGCGCGACTGCGGACAGGTGCTCGGCCAGGAGTCGGGAGGTGTGGAGAACCGATCCCGCGGGCTCCTGGGCGGTCACTCCGCTGAGGTACCGGCAGGCGATCAGGAAGGGTGCGGTGAGCGCCACCACCCGGGCGGTGTGCCGTGCCTGGGCGAGGGTCAGCTCCCGCTGACAGCTCGGGACGAGCTCGTCGACGGTCCCGAACTCCCGGACCGCCGCACCGATCGCCTCACGCCGTGGGACGCCCCGCTCGATCTGCGCGTCCGCGGTGTCCTCGAGTCCGCCGCGGATCTCCTCGATCATCCGGCCCTTGGCCCGGGCGGGCCCGTGCAGGGCGGCGGTGAGGTCGGCGACGTAGGCGGCGAGAGCGTCGCCGGAGGGGTCGGTTCCGGCGGGGTCGGTGCCGGTGGGGTCGGTGTCGGCGGGTTCGGTGCCGGTGGGGTCGGTGCCGGTGGGGTCGGTGCCGGTGCCCACGCCTGCGGCGGTCATGTGGCGAGTCCGTGCGGTGGGGCGGGGTTGAGGACCGAACCGATCGCCGCGGTGAACTCGCTCCAGGCCGTGCGTTCGCCGGCGAGCGTGCGCCGGCCCTCGTCGGTCAGCTCGTAGCACCGGCGGCGCCGCTCCCCGGAGGACTGCCAGCTGCTGCTCAGCAGTCCGGTGCGCTCCAGCCGGTTCAGGGCCGGATAGATGGTGCCCGTCCGCAGTTCGAGCACCCCTCCGCTGCGCTGCTGCACCGCGGCGATGATCGCGTACCCGTGCAGCGGGCCCGGTTCGAGCACCGCGAGCAGCAGTCCGTCCAGGTGCCCGCGCACCGCATCCGCCTTCATAGGTAGGCAGCCTACACAAGGGAGGGGTAGGCGGTGTATGTATTGGTAGCCAACCTATTGGCAGCCAGAACATCCCGCTCTCGTCCGGAGGCATGCGCCGTGACCGAATTCCTGCTGTCCGTCCACGTCCTGGTGGCGATCGTCACGGTCGGATCGATCACCGTGGCCGCCTCGATGTTCCCGCGCTTCGCGCTCCGGGCCTGCGGCGGCGAGGAGGAGCGGGAGGGCCGGTCCGAGGGAACGGGGACGGCCGTCCTCCTCCATCGGGTCTGCACCGGGTACGCCGTCGCCGGGGTCGTCGTGCCGGTGTTCGGCATCGCCACCGGTGCCCAGCTGGGCGTGCTGACCGACGCGTGGCTGATCGTCTCGCTCGTGCTGACGGTCGCCGCCGCGGCCCTGCTCGGTCTGGCCGTTCTGCCGGGCCAGCGGCGTCTGCTCGCCCTCGCCGAGGGCGCGGCCACCGAGGAGGCGGCGCGGCCCGTCGCGGCCCGGCTGTCCATGGTGACCGGGATGTTCAACGTCCTCTGGGCCGTGGTCGTCGTCCTGATGATCGTCCGCCCCGGCTCCACGACGGGCGTCTGACCCCGGCCGACCGGGCCACCGTCCGGGCGGCCGTCACTCCGGCCGGGTCGGCCCGAAGGCGCCGCGCAGGGTCGACCGGCCGCCGTCGGCACCCGTCAGGACGACGGTGTACGTGTCCGCCGAGGCGTCCCGCACCCCTTCGGCGTGGTTGTACTGGCCGGCGAAGACATGGGCACCGGACGGGACCGTCCGGCCGGGCTTGAGCGTCCAGCGGTAGACCAGTTCCCGGCCCTCCTCGGTCACCGTCACGGCGAAGTCCTCGGCGGGGCGGGTACGCCAGTGGCCCGTGCTCACGACGCCGGGCGTGCGGACGATCCTCAGCTCGACGGTGAGGCCGCTGACGGTGGTGTCCGTCGTCAGGCCGAGATCGCTCTGCGCCCACCACCGGTTGCCGCCGGGGTCGATCGTGGCGGTCGCCCGGGCGCTCGGGCCGGGCGCGGGGAGCGTGGAGGCGGGCGCGGTGGGCCGGTCGTTCAGCGTGGTGGCCGCGAGACCACCGATGCCGACGACCCCCGCGGCGGCCGCCACGACGGCGACGGCCGCCGCCCAGCGGCGCCCGGTCCAGCGGGTCGCGGGCCCGGGAGGCCGGGCCGCGGGTGCGGCCATGCCGCGTTCCACCCGGGCGAGCATGCGGGAGTGGTCCGGCCGGTGCGCGAGCGCCGCGTCCCGCAGCTCGCGACGGAGCCGTGTCTCGTCCATCAGCGCCTCCCCGCGGCGAGTTCGTCGGCGGCCCGGGGCCCGAGCAGCCGCTGGAGCTCGGCCATGCCTTTGGCGGTCTGGCTCTTGACCGTACCGACGGTGACGCCGAGCGCGAGAGCGGTGTCGCGTTCGGAGAGGTCGAAGGCGTGCCGGAGCACGACGCAGGCGCGCTTGCGGAACGGCAGGGCGCGCAGCGCCGTCCGCACGTCGACGACGGCGGGCACGTCCGGGTCCTCGGTGTGGTCGGGGCGCCGGTCCCAGAACGCGGCGATGCGGCGGCGCTCCCGGACGGTGCCGCGGATCCGGGTGCGGACGAGGTTGGCGACCACACCGCGGGCGTAGGCGGCGGGATGATCGGCGGCGCGCACCCGGTCCCAGCGTTGCCAGAGCGCGAGCATGGCGTCGGCGGCGAGGTCGTCGGCGGCGTCGGTCTCGCCCGTCAACAGGTGCGCGAGACGGGCGAGTTCGGCGTAGTGGCGCTCGAAGAACGCCCGGAACTCGGCCGCGTCGCCCTCGGCCTCAGTGCCCGCCGCGACCACGACGGTCCTCGGTGGGAGCGGAGCCGGGCCCGCGGGGTCCGGGCAGGGCGGACCCGGCGGCAGGGCCGCTGGGGGCGGGGCCGGTGCTCGCGCGTGCGGTCAGCAGCGGCGGGATGAGCTCCGCACCCCTGGGCTGCTCCCCGGCGAGGCGGCCGACGAGCCGTTCGACGGCGAGGCGGCCCATCTCCTGGGCCGGGACGGAGACGGCGGTGAGCGGTACGGAGGCGTGGACGGCGACCTGTTCGGGGCAGACGGCGACCACGGAGACGTCCTCGGGCACGGCGCGGCCCTGGTGGCGCAGGAGCGCGAGCAGCGGCTCGACCGCGGCCTCGTTCTGGACGACGAGGGCCGTGGTTCCGGGGCGTTCCTCGAAGACGCGGGTGACGACGGCGGCGACGGCCGCGTAGGTGCTGCCGACGGGCCGGTGGAGCAGGCCGACCCCCTGGGTCCGGGCGGCGGCGCGCAGTCCGGTGAGGGTGCGGGCGGCGAAGCCCGTACCGCGCTCGTGGGCGGCGGGCGGTTCGCCGAGGACGGCGACGCCGATGTGGCCGAGGCCGGCGAGGTGCTCGACGCAGCGCGCGCCGGCGGCCTCGAAGTCGAGGTCGACGCAGTCGAGTCCGGCGGTGTCGACGGCTTCGGCGGTCTCGGTGGGGAGACCGATGAGGACGGCGGGCCGCTCGGCCTCCTGGAGGCAGGGCAGCCGGGGGTCGTCGAGTCCGACGTCCATGACGATCATGGCGTCGGCGATGGCGCTGCCCTCGACGCGGCGGACCGCCTCGGGGCCCTCCTCGCCGGTGAGCAGCAGGACGTCGTAGCCGTGGGAGCGGGCCGTGGCGGTGACGGCCATCGCGATCTCCGTCATGACCGGCACGTGGAGACCGGTGCGGAGCGGCATCATCAGGGCGAGGATGCCGGTACGGCTGCTGGCGAGCGCGCGGGCGCCGGCGTGCGGCCGGTAGCCGAGCGTGTCGATGCTGTGCTGGATCCGCTCGCGGGTGGGGCCGGATATGGAGCGTTTGCCGCTGAGCACGTAGCTGACGGTGCTGGCCGACACCCCGGCGTGGCGGGCGACATCGGCGAGGGTGACCACGTGCGCGCTCCTCGACTGTTCCCGGCGTTCCGGGCGTTCCGGGCGTACGCCGCCCGTCGGTGATTCGGAACCCGACCCTAAGCGGCCGCTCGCCGAGCTGTCCAGACGGGCCGCGAAGCACCCAAGCACCGTGCGGGCGGGCGGGGTTGGCCGGGGCGTCGCGCCCGAAAGGACGAGCTCCGGACGGAAGGCGCTTTCTACGCCGATCGCGTAACCGCGTCACCCGGTCTCCGAGCCCCGGCCGCGGCGCCGCCTGCGGTGTGATCCCGACAGGCGGGAGCTGAGGCCCGGTTCACCGACCGAACGTAGAGAAGCCCCGGACGGGTCCGGGGCTTCTCCGCTTTTCTCAGGTCATGTTGAAGTACGGCAGGGGCCCGGCCGGCTGGGCGGCGGTCACCCGGCGGATCATCGCGATGGCGAGGATCGCGCAGAGGATGTTGAGGCTCTGGTCGACCGGGTTGCGATAGTCGAAGTGGTCGAGGACCAGGAAGTGGAAGGCGACCGAGAGCGGGCCGTCGAGGAGCCAGACGAACCACCAGGCGTTGATCAGCCAGGCGTCGCGCGGCGGGCCGCCGGCCCGGTGGATGTCCAGGGTGATGCGGCGCGGCAGCCACCACATGGCGAGCGGGATGGCCCAGGCGCCGATGGCGAAGCCCACCGGGTACTTGTGGCTGCCCGGCGCGAGGACCTCGGCGTTGCTGCGGACGCGGAAGAACCAGACGAGGAACGCGACCCAGCACGACACCTGGAGCACGGCCGGGAACGGCACCATGTCCTCGGCGAGCCACGGCGAGTCCTCGCCGCCGGTCGCCATGATGTAGACGTCGGTGAGGGCCTGGGTGGCGATCAGCGACTGGACGACGAGCGCCGGTCCGATCGGGTTGCGGAATCTGAAGCGCGGGCCCCGCACGGCGGCCGGTCCGACCGGCACGTTGTAGGCGTCCATGACATCCCCCCCGGGATACGGTGACGCCGCCGTGCGCGTCACGGCGGCGATGATCATCGGCATAGTAGGTGCGTTTCGGCCAGTACGTCCAAGGGTGGCGCCCTCCGTCCCCGGCCTGCCGGAGCGGACGCTCCGGGACGATCCCCCAGGTCCCCCGGGCCCCCGGTTCCACGTCCCTGCACCTCAGCCCA
Source organism: Streptomyces sp. NPDC056480 (assembly GCF_042795405.1). Lineage (NCBI taxonomy): Bacteria > Bacillati > Actinomycetota > Actinomycetes > Kitasatosporales > Streptomycetaceae > Streptomyces > Streptomyces sp. NPDC056480. Next base: position 42,479 of record NZ_JBHTSA010000055.1, read on the forward strand.
GGACCAACAGCACCGCCAGCGCGACGAGGAGGGAGTCGATCCGGTCGAGCAGACCACCGGAGCCGGGCAGCCAGCGCCCGGCGTCCTTCGCGTGGGCGCCCCGCTTGACCATCGACTCGAGCAGATCCCCGAGCGGGCCGCCGACCGCGACGGCCAGCGCCGTCTGCCACGTCAGGGACGACAGCGCGGCGAGCGCGCCGAGACCGGCCGCGGCCCCGGCCAGGGTGCCGCTCCACCGCTTGGCGGGCGACAGCGGGGAGAGCCGGGGGCCACCGAGACGGCGCCCCGCCGCGTACGCCACGATGTCGGCGACCGACACGGCCACGAAGAGCACCAGGCCGAGGACGCCCACCGACACGAGACCGGCCAGGACGCCCAGCCACACCAGCCCGAACAGCCCCGCCCCCAGGCGGCGCAGCCCGTGCTCCGCGTCGCCCGAAAGCAACGGCGCCCCGGCGATCACGAGCGCCCCGGCCGCCGCCACCCGGAGGACCTCCCCGGGTGCCAGCCAGACGGTCAGCACGAGCCCGACGACGGCCGTGCCGAGCAGCGCCCGGTCCACCGGACCCAGCCTCAGCAGCCCGCCGAACTCGGCCACGGCGACCACTCCCACCAGGGACGCGAGCACGGCGATCCCCGGTGGACCGCACCAGAACGCCGCCGTGACCAGCGGCACTCCGAGCGCCCACACGCACCAGCGGACCATCAGCTCACGCCGCCGGGTCGCCGCCACCGCGAGCCCCCCGACCGCCAGCGCACCGCCGAGGTGGGGCACGAGACCGGCGACCGTCGTCACCGGGAGACCCGCCCGCCGGACGCGCCCGACGCCACCGGCGCGCGCAGCGCCTCGAGAGCGCTCCGGCAGGCGGCCACGATCCGCGCGTTCTCCGCCGTGTCACGGACGGCGATGCGGACCGTCCGCCCCTCGTACGCCGGGGACATCGGCGACAGGTCCCGCAGGTACACGTCGTGGCGGCGGCACTCGCGCACCAGCCGGGCCGCGCTCGGCCCGTCCGGTGGCAGGGACACCGTGACGAAGTTCGCCACCCCCTCGTCGACCGAGGACAGCCCGTCGAGCTCCGCGAGGGCGGCGGCGAGCTCCCGGCGCAGTACGGCGGTGCGCGCCCGGCGTTCCGCGTAGTACCCGGGGTCGCGGAGCGCCGTCACGGCGGCCAGCTGGGCCGGCAGGCTCACCGGCCACGGCGGCGTCCACCGCCGCAACTCCCCCGCCGTGTCCGGGTCCGCCACCAGGTACGCGGCCCGCATCCCCGACAGCGCGTACATCTTCGACAGCGAGGTGCAGACCACGACCCGGGGGTCGACCGGGGCGAGCCCGGCCAGCGAGTCCTCGGGGTCGACGTAGCCCAGGTAGGCCTCGTCGATCCACCACCGGGTCCGCGCGGGCGAGGCCTCGATCACCGCGCGCAACGCGTCGGCGGGAGCGTGGCGGCCGGTCGGGTTGTTCGGGTTGACCACGACCACGAGGTCGTAGCGTCCGTCCCGGGTCGCGGCGGCCAGCCGGGCCGGGTCGAGCAGCCAGCCGTCCTCCCGGCGCAGCCGGAGCCGGTCGACCCGGCAGCCGATCACCCGCTCCGTGACGTGGGCGTACTCGCCGTAGCTCGGATCGATCAGGAGCACGCGGCTCCCCGCGGTCAGCCACCGGCCGAACGCCCGGAAGATCAGGTCGGACGAGCCCGCCCCGACGACCAGCGACTCCACCGGCAGCCCGCGGACCTCCGCGAGCTCCGCGAGCAGCCCCTCCGCCCCCGTCGGCGGGGAGGTCCGGGCCGCCCACCCCGGGTCCTCCGTCAGGACCTCGCGGACCCGGGGCGACGGCGGGAACCAGGCGTCCAGCACATCGGCGGGGACCACCTCGTGACGGCGGGCCAGGTCGCGGAAGTCCGTGCCGATCGCGGAGAAGAAGGCACCGCCGTGCTCACATCCGTCCGCACGCGGCGCGAACGGCACGTCCAGCTCCCAGTCGACGTCCGCCCGCAGCCGTTCCAGCGTCCGGCCGTGGCGCTCCGCGACCGTTCTCGTCAGCTCGGCCACGGAACCGCTCAGCACCTCGAACGAGACGGCACCCGAGCGGACCGTGCGCCCCACCGGCCTGAGCCCGGCGGCGAGGTACATGTCGAGCAGCTCCGTGCGGCCCATCGCCACCACGTGGCGGCCGCCCCGCGCGGCGACCCAGCGCAGCGCCGCGTACATGAGGAGCGGCGCGGCCGCGGTGGAGCGCCAGCGCTCCTCGACGGTCAGGACGCGGATCTCGAACGGCGCCTCCTCCGTCAGGAGCGGCAGCTCCTCGCGCGTCAGGTACTTGTCCAGGGAGTAGCGGCCCACCCAGGGCGGGGTCAGGCTGACGAAGCCGATCCGTGTCTCCCCGCGCGCGGCCACGAGGTACACGTTGTCGCCGTCCAGCCCGTCGCTCAGCCTCCCCGACGGGTCCACCGGGTGCTGCCCCAACTCCTCCGCGTACACCCGGTGGCGCAGCTCGTGGATCCAGTCGTGGTCCTGGGGCGTGGCGGTGCGCAGGTGCAGGGCGTGGGTCATGTGTCTCCCCCCGAGACGGGTGTGCGGTCGCGCATCAGCATGGAGGAGGCGGGATGGCGTGACCTGAGTACACGTACTCACCACGGAGTGCACGTACTCACCACGGAGGATCCGTGCTCACCACGGAGTACGCGTGCTCACCCGGTGCGTGGAAGACCGGGCGGTCCCCTTCTCGGGGTCCGCCCGGTCTCGTCGTACGCGGAGCCGCTCCGTGCGGGGCGGCTGCTATTCGAGCAGCTCCGCGTACGCGCCCATGGCCAGGGCGATGTCCGCCTGGGCCCAGAACCGGTGGTAGGTGAAGACGGGCGCGGCGCCGCCCGCCAGATAGGCCTCGATCTTCGGCCAGGCCGGGTCGTCCCGGTAGAAGCTGCGGATCGAGGCGAAGGTGGAGGAGCTGTTCACCGTGTCGCCGTTCGGCATGGTGCCGGTCCAGCCGTTCGGTACGTACACGGGGTCGTCGAAGCGGTTGTAGTCGGCGCGGGTCTCGGGGACGGCGATGCCCAGCGGGTCCTGGTGGTGGTCCCACATGCCGTCGAGGAGGGCCTTGGCGACGCGCGCGGCCTCGGCGTGGCCGGACTCGGCCGCGTAGTAGGTGAGGGTCTTGGCGTAGGCGGCGGCCACGCCGACGTCGTCGGTGTAGTCGGCGACGGTGACGTGCAGGCCGGCGTTGGTGCCGGGGTTCGCCGCGTTCCAGGTGTCGGGCGCGCCGGACCACCGGAGGGTGGAGGGGATGCGGTAGGTGCCGTCCGGGTTGACCGTGGTCTGGGACAGCGCCCAGGAGACCCACTTGTCGAGGACGGTCTTCGCCTGGGCGTCACCGGTCTGTCGGTAGTACTCGGCGACGCGCTCCATGGACCAGGCCTGGAAGCCGAACCACTGGTTGGACGCCGGGTCGTGGTAGACGGGCTTCTCGTCGTAGAAGAGGCCGTGGAAGGTGGGGGTGCCGGCCGGCGGGGCGGCGTAGCGGCCCTGCCAGCTGTTGGTGGCGCCGCCCGCGATGGCGCCCTCGTCGGACTGGAGCCAGCGGTAGAACTCCAGTTGCCGGTCGAGGCTGGTCGCCCAGTCGGACGCGCCCGTCGTCGACTTGGGCCTGAGCGGGGCGTACTCGCTGAGCGCGTAGGCGGCGAGCGGGTTCTGATAGCCGCTGTGGGCGTGGCTGGAGCCGATGCGCCAGGACCAGCCGGCGGAGGTGTCGGTCGCGCCGCCCCAGGCGTAGTACCAGGACATCAGGTAGTGCGCGCTGTCCTTGCCGGTGCCGGCGGGGCAGGCGGTGGGGCCGACGCAGTTCCCGGCCTTCTTGAAGTACTTGTCGAACATGGCGTACCGCAGGTAGTCGCCCATCCTGGCGGCCTTGCCGACGGTCGCGGAGACCTGGCCGCCCTTGCCCTGCGCCTTGGCCCAGAGGTCGGCCCAGTAGGCGGCCTGGACGGCGCGGGCGTCGGCGTCGGGGGCGTTGGTGAACTTCCACTGCTTGGCGTAGGAGGCGTCCCCCGTGAAGAGGTCGAGGTAGCCGTTCCGTCCGCCGTAGCCGAAGTCGTCGCAGGTGGGGTGGGTGACGGTCTCCCAGACGGACTCCTGGGGCCCGCGCTGGAAGGTGTTGATGTACGAGGGGCCGGTGGCCGTCGGACCGGCGGAGCACTTTCCTGGCTCGTTGCCGAAGCCGTAGACGTTGTCGACGTCCTGGATCCAGTGCATGCCGTAGATGTCGTCGGTGCCGTACGCGTTCCTGAGTTCGGCGGCGATCGGGTCGGAGCCCGAGGTCACTCCGGAGTCGAGCCGCGCCGGGTACTGCGAGGGCAGGTCCCACTCGGGGGCGTACGTGGCCGGTTTGGCGGCGTTGTACGAGCCGGTGGTGGGGGTGTCGGCATGGGTGGGGATCATGAATCTCTCCATGGTCTCCCAGGCGGCGTTGAACTCGGTCCAGTCGCCGGTGATCCTGCCGTACATGGCCTGGAGCCAGATGAGGTAGCTGTACGCCTCCGAGGTCGTCTCGTGACCGTGGTCGGGGGCCTCGACGATCAGCGTCTCGACGGAGTGGTACGGGATGCCCTCGGGCGAGAAGTAGCCGTTGGCCGGGTCGGTGATCTTCCCGTGGAGCTCGAGGAAGCGGGCGTCGTACGTGGAGTCCGCGGCCAGTTGGGCGACGGTGACCTCGGCCTTGGCGTGGCCGGGTGCGGTCGCGGTGAAGACGGCGGAGCCGGTGCCGGTGGCCGCGGCGGCGACGGTCACCTTCTGGGCGGTGTTCCAGTTCGCCGGGGTGAAGGTGAGCGAGGCGGGGGTCGCGGTGAGGGCGGTGGTGCCGGAGGTACGGGCGACGCTCACCGTGACGTCGGCCGTGGGGGCGGTGGAGAGCTTCAGGTCGAAGGTGCCGGTGGCCCCCTGGCGTACGCCGAGCCGGCTCGGGGCCGCGACGAGCGCGGGGCCGGCGGCGACGGTGATGCCGACGGGCGCGGACTCGGCGGAGGCGCCGAGGCTGTCGTAGGCCTTGGCGTAGAGGGAGTGGGTGCCGGTGGCGAGTCCGGCCGCCCCGAAGGTGAAGGGCGCGGTGGTGTCGGTGCCGAGGAGCGCGGTGTCGCTGTAGAACTCCACCTTGCTCACGGTGGCGTCGTCGGCCGCGGCGGCGGTGGCGGCGAGCGGCACAGCGTCGCCGGCGGTGAAGACGGCGCCCGGTGCGGGGCTGGTGAGGACGGCGACGGGCGGCTGGTGGGCGCCCGTGCAGGGGGTGCCGTCGACCGCGAAGGAGGTGGGAGCGGTGTTGGCACCGCTGTAGGTGAACTGGGCGCCGATGGTGGTGGCGGCCCCGGCGGCGAGGGTGCCGTTCCAGGAGGCGTTGGTCACCGTGACGTTCTTGCCGGACTGTGACCAGACGCCGCTCCAGCCGTTGGTGAGCTTCTGGTCGCCGGCGTAGGCGTAGGTGAGGGTCCAGCCGTTGAGCGCGGTGGTGGCGCGGTTGGTGAGGGTGAGCTCGGCGGTGAAGCCCGAACCCCAGTCGTTCGTCTTGTAGTCGACGCTGCACCGCACGTCGGCGGCCTGGGCCGGGGTGGCACCGACGGCCGTGAGACCGAGGGGGAGGGAGAGCGCGGCGGCCAGCGCGGTCAGTTGCCGGCGTGGTCGCGTGCGTGGTCGGAGGCGTGGCATGCGGGTGGTTCTCCTCGCGGCTCGGAGGTCGGGGGAGCGAAGAGCGAAACGTGCGCGGAGACAAGCCCTGAACCAGTGGGAGCGCTCCCACTGTGCAGTTGGGACGCATCGGCGTCAAGGTGCGTGAAGAGTCGAAGGCGATCGGCGGGCAATTTGCCCAACACCTCTTTTGCTTGGCGGCAGTTGACGCTACGGTCTGCCCGACCAGTGGGAGCGAATCCGTCCGGTCGGCACACCGTCAGGGGTGTGCCCTCGCTGCGAGGACTCGCTCATGCGACATCCCCCACGTCTGTCCGCGCTGCTCTCCGGAGCGGCGCTCACGATGGCGAGCACCGCGTTCGCCCTCATGGGTACGGCCTCAGGAGCCGCGGCCGCACCCGTCTGCACGGTGGAGTACTCGGTCGTCGGCCAGTGGGCCGGCGGCTACCAGGGTGCCGTCACCGTCACCAACGACAGCGCCGCGCTGAACGGCTGGAGCCTCGGCTTCGCCTTCCCGGCCGGCCAGGTCGTCAGCCAGGGCTGGGGCGGCAGGTGGTCCCAGTCGGGCACCAACGTCACGGTAGTGAACGAGAGTTGGAACGCCGTGCTCGGCACGGGCGCGAAGGTCACGGGCGGCTTCATCGCCTCCTGGTCGGGGACCAACGCGGCCCCGACCGCATTCACGCTCAACGGCACGCCGTGCTCCCCGGGCACGCCCTCCACTCCCACTCCCACTCCCACGCCCACGCCCACGCCCACCGATCCGACCACCCCGCCCACCACACCACCGACCACGCCACCCACCACCCCGCCCACCACTCCCCCGACGACGCCGACCCCGGTCTCCGGCGCGCCCGAACTCACCGTGTCCGGCAACCGGTTCACCGACCAGAACGGCGCGACCCGACGCCTGCTCGGCGTCAACCGCTCCGGCGGCGAGTTCATGTGCGTCCAGGGCCACGGCATCTGGGACGGTCCGGCCGACGACGCCTCCGTCAAGGCCATCGCCGACTGGAAGGCCGACACGGTCCGCATTCCGCTCAACGAGGAGTGCTGGCTCGGCCTGGACAACATCAGGCCCGAGTACCGGGGCGCGAACTACGTCAACGCCGTGAAGGACCTGGTCGGCAAGGTCCTCGCGCACGGCATGACCCCCGTGGTCGAACTCCACTGGACGTACGGCCAGTACACGGGCAACTCCGCGGGCTGCGCCGACGTCCACGCCTCCTGCCAGAAGCCGATGCCCGGCGCCCGGTACACACCGGCGTTCTGGACCTCGGTGGCGAACACCTTCAAGAACGACAAGCGGGTCGTCTTCGACCTGTTCAACGAGCCCTATCCGGACCGGGCGACCTCCACCGCGACCCAGGCCTGGTCCTGCTGGCGCGACGGCGGCACCTGCCCCGGCATCGGCTACGAGGTCGCCGGCATGCAGGACCTGCTGGACGCGGTGCGGGCCACGGGGGCGAAGAACCTCGTCCTCGTCCCGGGCATCGCGTACTCCAACGACCTGAGCCGGTGGCTCGCGTACCGCCCCACGGACCCGGCGGGCAATCTGGCCGCCGCCTGGCACGTCTACAACTTCAACACCTGCGCCGACGAGACGTGCTGGAACGACACCCTCGCCCCGGTAGCCGCCGAGGTTCCCCTCCTCGCGGGCGAGATCGGTGAGAACACCTGCGGACACGCGTTCATCGACCGCGTCATGAAGTGGTTCGACGACCGCGGCCTCTCGTACCTGGGCTGGACCTGGAACACCTGGAACTGCGCCTCCGGTCCCGCGCTGATCAGTTCGTACGACGGCACGCCCACCGCATTCGGCATCGGACTGCGCGATCACCTGCGCGGTCTCACCCCCTGAAAGGAACCCCCACCCGCATGAGCCGCACCAGCCGCACCGCCCTCCTGGCGGCCCTCGGCCTCATCACGGCCACCGGCGCCACCGCCACCGTCCTCGGCACCGCCACCGCAGGCGCCGCCGCCCCCGGCTGCAAGGTCGACTACCAGATCACCAACCAGTGGAACACCGGCTTCGGCACCAACGTGACCGTCACCAACACCGGTGACCCGGTGGCCGCCTGGACCCTCGAGTGGACCTACGCCGGCAACCAGCAGGTCACCCAGGGCTGGAACGCCACCATCACCCAGTCCGGCACCGCCGTCACCGCCAAGAGCCTCTCCTACAACGGGACCCTGTCCACCGGCGGTTCGACCTCCTTCGGATTCAACGGCTCCTACAGCGGCACCAACGCCGTGCCCGCGTCCTTCAAGCTCAACGGGGTCGTCTGCAACGGCGCCACCGAGCCGACGACACCCCCGACGACCCCGCCCACCACTCCCCCGACCACACCGCCGACGACACCCCCGACCACACCGCCGGCCGGCACCAGGGCCGACAACCCGTACGCCGGCGCCAAGGTGTACGTGAACCCCGAATGGTCCGCGAAGGTGGCGGCCGAGCCCGGCGGCACCAAGATCTCCAACCAGCCCACCGCGGTCTGGCTGGACCGGATCGCCGCCGTCAACGGCTCCGCCACCTCCATGGGCCTGCGCGCCCACCTCGACGAGGCCCTGCGGCAGAAGGGCTCCGGCGAACTCGTCGTCCAGCTGGTCGTCTACAACCTGCCCGGCCGCGACTGCGCCGCGCTCGCCTCCAACGGCGAACTCGGCCCGACCGAGATCGGCCGCTACAAGACCGAGTACATCGACCCGATCGCCGCGATCCTCGCCGACTCGAAGTACGCGGGCCTGCGGATCGTCACCACGGTCGAGATCGACTCGCTGCCGAACCTGGTCACCAACGTCTCGGGACGCCCGACCGCCACGGCCAACTGCGACGTCATGAAGGCCAACGGCAACTACATCACGGGCGTCGGCTACGCGCTCAGGAAGCTGGGCGCGATCGGCAACGTCTACAACTACGTGGACGCCGGGCACCACGGCTGGCTGGGCTGGGACGACAACTTCGGCGCCTCCGCCGAGCTGTTCAAGCAGGCCGCCACGGCCGAGGGCTCCACGGTCGCCAACGTCCACGGCTTCATCGTGAACACCGCCAACTACAGCGCCCTGAAGGAGGACCACTTCACGATCGGCGACAGCGTGAACGGCGTCTCCGTGCGCCAGTCGAAGTGGGTCGACTGGAACCGGTACACCGACGAGCTGTCGTACGCCCAGGCGATGCGCACCAAGCTGGTCTCGCTCGGCTTCGACAGCAGCCTCGGCATGCTGATCGACACCTCACGCAACGGCTGGGGCGGCACCGCCCGGCCCACCGCCGCGGGCCCGACGACCTCCGTCGACACCTACGTCGACGGCGGCAAGTACGACCGGCGCATCCACCTCGGCAACTGGTGCAACCAGTCCGGTGCCGGTCTCGGCGAGCGGCCCCAGGCGGCGCCCGCCGCGGGCATCGACGCGTACGTCTGGGTCAAGCCCCCGGGCGAGTCCGACGGCGCCAGCAAGGAGATCCCGAACAACGAGGGCAAGGGCTTCGACCGGATGTGCGACCCGACGTACACGGGCAACGCCCGTAACGGGAACAGCATGTCGGGCGCGCTGCCGGACGCCCCGATCTCGGGCCAGTGGTTCTCGGCCCAGTTCCAGGAGCTCCTGAAGAACGCCCACCCGGCGCTGTAACACCCCGCACGGACCCCGCGGCCGGCCGGACCTCCGGGT